>NZ_JACJFF010000097.1:0-18112 GCF_014164465.1 Vibrio sp. SG41-7
TTAATATGCTCGAGGTCTACGACCGCCTTCTTTATCAAATCGGTACATCATCAGCCGTCCCTGTCATTCTTAACAGAACCGGACATGTCATCATGGGCCCTGATATCGAAGAATCGTTTGGGCATCTTATTGAATCTCGTTCAGATAAAACCTATGCGAAGCTTTACCCAGAGCTTTGGAAAGCCATTCAAGAAAATACCTCTTCTAGCTACTTTGATGGTAAAAACTGGTATTTTCACTCAGATATCAGCCCTAAAATAAAGCAATTTAAAGGACCAATTTATTTGGTTCTTCATGTTGAAAACCAACAATTTAGCAGCCAATACCGACAAGAAAAACAAGCCATATTCGTGCAGATCATTACCTTATCTTTCTTAATTTCGATGATTTCGGCTGGTTTTGTACTTTGGAACAGTAACCACAAAAAGAACAGCATCGATAGCCAACTGGCTAAAGCCGCGATGAATGGCATGTCAGCCTTGGTAATTACTGACCGAAATAACCGAATCATCAAAGTAAACCAAGAGTTTACTCGCGTGAGTGGTTACGATTTGGAAGATGTAAAAGGACGTCAGCCTTCGATGTTTGCCTCTGGTCGCTACAATCAAGAGTTCTACATCAAGATGTGGAGCATTATCACTAAGACGGGAGTTTGGGAAGGTGAAGTGGTCAATCGCCGTAAAGACGGGTCTTTGATCACTGAAATACTACGAATCCAAACTATCAAAGATTCGAAAGATGTGATTCAGTTTTACGTCGCTTCTTTTGTCGATATTAGTAAACACAAAGAACTCGAAAAAAAGCTCAGAAATCTAAGTGAAAAAGACGCATTAGCTGGTTGCTGGAATCGAAGAAAATTTGACCTTGAACTTCGTGACGAATGTTCTCGTGTTAATCGTTACCCTACTCGCGAGCAATCTTGCTTAGCTATCTTGGATATTGACTACTTCAAACGTATTAATGACAGATTTGGGCACGATTACGGTGATCGAGTCATTCAAACAGTCGCTCAAGTACTTCAGCGTGAATGCCGTGAAACAGATTTTGTTGCTCGCATTGGTGGCGAAGAGTTTGGTGTTATTCTGCCTCACACCACAACGGAAGGAGCTGAATACGTTCTCAACAGGCTGAGAATTGCTGTCAGCCTTGAACTCGATAACGTAGTCACTGTGAGTGGCGGCATTACTAACATCACCAATGATCCAGCGCTGAACTACAAGTGCGCTGATTTAGCGTTATACGAAGCTAAAGCAGCAGGTAGAAACAATGTATGCTTATTCCTAGACAAAGAAATGAGTGAAATAGCCTAACAATAGATAGTACAAGCACTCTTGTTAGGCTCTCGATCAACTTGGGGCCGGGTAAAACTCTAACTTGTTCCCTTCTACCACCAGAATACAATCCATCTTCGCAGCATGAGCGGCTTGTTTACCTAAGTTCGTATCTTCAAACACAACACACTGCTTTGGCTGTAATCCCATACCAAAACACGCATCTAAGAAGGTATCTGGGTTGGGTTTGTGATTCTTAACGTCTGTTGCTGTCACTAGGATATCGAGCTTGCTCAAGATATCTGTTTTGTCCAACAACTGTTCTGCACTTTTACGTTGGCTACCCGTCCCGACGGCAATCTTCTTGCTACCTAAATTTTCTAATAACAGAGAATGCGTACAAGGGATGATATCTCCTTTGTCTTCAATCGCAGCAAACGACGCCATCTTAAACGTAGAAACCGCTTGTGGGTCGAGCGATAAACCGTATTTACTGTTCACCTCACCCGCGATCTTATAACTCGGCATGCCACCTAAGCTATGCAGCCAAGACGCTTCAAAATGAAAACCGAATTCTTCAGCCGTTTGCTGCCACGCCTTTACATGTGCTGGCATTGTATCGATCAACGTACCGTCCATATCAAAGATTAATCCTTCATATGCCGTTAAATCTATTTTCATCACTACTACCACTCTTTGAGAAAGTTACTGATACCATAACCAATATTCAGTATCATGACCCCATATTACCGTTCAAAATGGATGTTTATGTTACAAATATCTAACTCTGTTTCGATTCAAGACTGGGAACTCCAGTTAACAGCGATCAGAGCACAAGGAGCCGGCGGTCAGAACGTCAATAAAGTATCAAGTGCGATACATTTGCGTTTTGACATCAAGCACTCCACCCTACCAGATTTCTATAAAGAGAAACTGCTAGCACACAAAGATAGCCGCATCACTAAAGATGGCGTGATTATCATTAAGGCGCAGCAGTATAGAACTCAAGAACAAAACCGTGATGACGCTTTGGTGCGTTTGAAAGAACTTATCTTGGAAGCAACAAAGGTTCAAAAAGTAAGACGAGCAACTAAGCCGACACGTGGCTCTCAGAAAAGACGTTTAGAAGGAAAGAAACAAAGAAGCACCACCAAGCAACTGCGCGGAAGAGTAGAATAGTTTTTGATTTCATCAGTGAACACGTCACCCATCAAACAACCGTTCTAACGCTATTTATTCGCAGGCTATTTGTTCGAAGTATTGATTGGAAGCCTATTAGTTCGAACGCTAGGCATTCGAAATCTAGGTATTAGAAAGCTAGGTATTCCAAAATAACCTAATGGAACAAAACTCTACTGCTGTTTTTTGACCGACAAAATCAGCTTGATTAACAACATGCGCTCTTCGCTGGTCAGTAAACGACTGACCGCCGCTACGTCTTCCGCTGTCGCTTGTGATGCGCCAACGACATCCAGTACCACATCCAAATCGGTAACTTTCAACGTCCTCGTGAGCGAACGATACTGAGACATTTTGATATCAGCTTCACCACGTTCGATTCGTTGATAGGTTTTTAAACTCATTCCCGCACTTGAGGCTAATTTTTCCTGGGACAAATTGGCGAGCTTCCTGCGATCAATCAGCGCCATGATTATGGGTTCTTGTGACATAAGCTTATCCTCAATAGACAGTTATGACCTAATTTCAGCAAGAAGCAGACCATATTGACTCGCAACGGTTTACATACGCCATTAAAGGCATATTATTCGATTATTAAAAAACGTTACGTTTCATAAACTTTCACACTTAGATCGGTCGTGAGCGTACAGGCTAGTAAACTTGAATATTCAAGTGTTGGGAAATAAGAAAAATTGCAAATTGCGAATAATGAAGGCGTCAAATTGGAAATTGCGAATCGCTATACATTGGCGTTTCCTTGCATCAAGCACGCATTAGAATCAGAAAATACCCGCCATCAAATTATCGCGGTACAGCATAGGCTACTCACTTACAAAGAAGTGTTGTTGCACGGGAACATGTTGGAAGACAAGGAATTAAGACAGGCTTTTTCTGCGTTGAACCAAAATGAAAAAGATGTCGCGCAAGGCGGTATTAAAAGCATCAACGATGCAATAAAAGAGATGGATGAGATTCTAGAAGGGTACAGTAGAAAAGTGTCTTCTGGTTTGTGCGTCTAGTCTATTGATATCAACGAGTAGCACCAAACTCTCAACGGCTTAAACGAATAGAACAAAACAAAAACGGCCAGTCATTGTTTAATGACTGGCCGTTTGTTTAACTAAGATAAGGAAGTAGTAATCTAACGAGATATCACTCGTCTAAACCCACCTAGTAACATCAACGCACCTAACAAGCCAAATGATACACTGCCACCGCTGCCACCAGAGCCAGATGAAGTTGTACCAGCATAAGCAGTACGTTTCGCGTCTGTTGAAACAAATTTAGCGGTTTCAGTTCCTGCAATCACACTATCAATCCAATCTTTATAGTCATAGATCTCTGTGAATACAGAAGTTATGGTGGAGGTGCCACCACATGTCCCTGGACCGAAGCTAGTGATTCCAACCTGCCTATAGTCAACACCATCTCTCCAGTAAACTGGACCACCTGAATCACCTTGGCAGGTGCCATTGAATAGTCCGGTAGATGAGCTGTAGTTGCCATTAAAGCAGATCTGTTTGTTAGTTAAAGCTGCATCATCAATAAAACCGGCCGTTGCACAAGTCGCATTATCTACATAATTAAGATCTGCTTTTTGTAATAAGGTAGTGCCGTCAAATCCAGAACGTGTATCACCGTGACCCACAGCAGTATACGTCTCTAAAGAACTACGATAGCCCTCAGAAGTTGGTCGCTTCACAATATCATTAACGGAATCTATGTTGAGCGCACTTTCAAGTTTTAAAATGGCTACGTCATTACGTAATAAATCGTTCAAGCTATTTGAATAATTACTAGGATAAAACACCTCAGAAACTCGAACCTTTTCAATGCTTCCATTTGGGAATTGAGAAGTGTCTTGTAGTTGAGGGACGACAACAGTAAAAAGCTGTGCACTCTCGTCACCATAGATACAGTGCGCTGCGGTTAGAATATGCGTTGGATCTAAAATTGTTGCTCCACAGTAAGGGCCTGTAGAGTAAACACCGTCATAATCAATACGATCAATGAACAAGCTCGCCATCGAAGGAAACTCCGTGACCGAAGCATTGCTACCATTCACGATATAAGGTGTTACACCCGTATTAGGAGTACTTTCGACCGAGTTTTCTGTCGCCATAACACTTGATGTATAGATTAATGGCGCTAATAGCCCTAAAACGGCTTTACGAACCGGACTCACTGCATAGTTCACATTCATAGTTAACTCCTTGTAACCGCTACGACTTATTTATAAAAATGATATGTGGACACCATAACACGGCGTAACCCTGAGTATAGTAAGTATTTGTAACGATATGGCCACATCTCTCATTTTATAAACGGATTTATCGACAACTTATCTCAACCAATCATCCTAAGTTTTATACGTTGCGAAAAACAAAAAAGCCTACCGTTAACACCCTCAAATACAGAGAAGCAAACAATAGGCTTTGATTTAGCTTAGTGGTTTCTCTTAAAAGAGATTAGCCACGGTAGTAACGCTGAGGTACGAAAGGCATTTTTTCTACTGTCATTGGTAGCTTCTTGCCACGAACGTCAGCGAATACTTCAGTGCCAATAACCGCTAGGTCAGTGCGAACGTAAGCCATAGAAACAGGCTTACCAGCGTTAGGGCCAGCAGTACCGCTTGTTACAACGCCAATCTTGTTGTCTTCAGCATCAAACAGCTCTGCACCTTCACGTACTGGTGCTTTAGTTTGACCCACTAGACCAACACGCTTACGTTGAACATCTTTCGTTGCGATTTGCTCAAGGATGATATCAGCGCCTGGGAAACCGCCTGCACGCTCACCGTCAGTACGACGAACTTTTTGAATACCCCATAGAAGGCTAGCTTCAACTGGAGTAGTTGTTGTGTCTAGGTCGTGACCGTATAAACATAGACCACACTCAAGACGAAGTGAGTCACGAGCACCAAGGCCAATCCACTCTACTTCTGCTTCTGATGTTAGTTTACGAGCAAGTGCTTCAGCGTGATCGTTCGGTACTGAGATTTCGTAGCCGTCTTCACCGGTATAACCACTGCGGCTTACGATGCACTCTACGCCGTCGATATCGACTTTTTGAACGTCCATGAACAGCATGTCTGCAACACTTGGTTGGAAACGAGCAAGAACTTCAGACGCTTTAGGGCCTTGAAGTGCTAATAGAGCGCGATCATCAATCACTTCCATTTCTACGTCAGCTGGAAGGTGCGCAGTTAGGTGGTCGATATCTTGTGTTTTACAAGCCGCGTTCACAACAACAAACAGGTGATCGCCTAGGTTAGCCACCATCAGGTCATCCATAATGCCGCCCTGCTCGTTGGTAAAGAACGCATAGCGCTGCTTACCAGAAGGAAGGTCAATAATATCTACAGGAACCAAAGATTCTAAGACAGCTGCTGCGTTTGCGCCATGAAGACGAAGTTGCCCCATGTGAGAAACATCAAAAAGACCGGCAGCATCACGAGTGTGTAAGTGCTCTTTCTTTACACCTAGTGGATACTGAACTGGCATATCGTAGCCAGCGAAAGGAACCATTTTTGCACCCTCTTCAACATGAAGTGCATGCAGTGGTGTTGTTAGTAGGTCTTGATTAGCGTGTTCTTGAGTCATTTTCTTCTCCATGAAGCGTTGCAGGCTGTCCAAAGTCGAGTCTGCCGCTTATATCTCTATTTAGAGTCGCCTCTAACGATAAGTCTCATCATTAGTCACCTCAGCGTATTCGCGTTAGTCACCTTGACGTCTTAACCTTAGAAACAGTAGATAGTAAAAAGTGATGTCTTTTATATAGGCTTATATCGTTAGCTTGATAAATCAGGTTAGCTGTACAAAAGCTCTACAAGTCACTTTCTAAGAATTCACTTCAGTAAACTTCAATCAACATGAGTAAACCGTGTTCACTATAATAAACAAGCCTGAGTCAGTTTTACACCCTTAACAATAGTAAAACAGTTCAAAATGTGACATTTAACAATTTAAAAACAATTTTTCGATGCATACAAAAACGCGATATTGATGATTATCACATCAATATCGCGTCTATTGGCAAACGTTAGAAACAATAGCAAACGGTTGCATTCACTATAAGAAATTCCAACTTTGTTAATTTATTTTGCTGTCACCCACAAAATGAGCGCGTCTTCTGCGCTGGTCGAGATAAGCATGTGACCCATATTGGCATCGTAATACATGCTATCACCTTCACTCATTGGCACAGGTTCATAGAATTCTGAGTAGAACATCGCATCACCAGAGATGATCATCAAAAACTCTTCACCGTCGTGACGTACCCAATCGTTATACTCTTCAAAAGTACGCGCTCTCACGCGACTCTTAAAGGGCATCATCTTCTTATTAGACAGCTCTGTTGCAAGCAGTTCATGCTCGTACGTTGGGGTTGGGTGAGGTTTACCTTGACCAGCCTTAGTTAAGTCACGACGCCCTGTTGCTACCTTTTTCCTTGGTGGCTCAAACAGTTGGGGCATGTTTATTTGTAAGCCCATCGCTAGTTTTTGCATCGCTTGGAAGGTTGGCGAGATTTGCTCGTTCTCAATTTTGCTGAGCGTAGAGCGAGCTAAACCAGTACGTTGGCTCGCTTCTTCTAACGTAATCCCAAGCTTGCCGCGGATATCTTTAATACGCTGGCCAAGCCTAAGTGGTTCGATATTCTGGTCTAACGTTTCCTTCGCCAACGTTAAAGATGGGTACTCATCATAAATGTCTTCTGACATAGGTCCCTCATTAAATTCTTGCTTCCTGTCTATTAATTTCATTGTTGCATGAAGCGCTTTGTTGATTAAAGAGCACACAGAGAAATAAAGCGTGCTCCCCGTAGCAAAACAAGAAAAGTTGTTTCCTATTGGAAATTTTTGTTGAAAATTGATTTTATCGGAGCTATGTTATCGACTTGTTAGATGAAGAGATGCTACTTCGGCTTGCAGCAAATGATAGATTTAACATTTGTAAAAGCTGTTTTTTACCCGAACTTTTTGGGAAACAATTCGTGCTGCATTGACCCTACAACGATCGCTTAGACGCTGTAAGAGTATATTTATAACGCAATTCACGTTTATCTATACCTATATAGCGCAAACGATACCGATGCAGAAATCAACGTAAGACCTAATGGACTATAAAAATAATCACCATTAGCTTAATGAAAGGTCTCGACAATGAACGCTTACCAAAACCATAGCTTAGACAGTTTTTTCACTACGAACCTATCTGGTACTGACGACGCAGTATTTGCTGGCATCCAAGCAGAGAACACTCGTCAAAACGAACAAATCGAACTTATTGCTTCTGAGAACATCGTTTCTAAAGCAGTAATGCAAGCTCAAGGCACTTGCCTAACCAACAAATACGCAGAAGGCTACCCTGGCCGTCGTTACTACGGTGGTTGTGAGCACGTAGATACAGTTGAAGCTATCGCGATTGAACGCGCTAAACAGCTGTTCAAATGTGAATACGTAAACGTACAGCCTCACTCTGGCGCTCAAGCAAACGGTGCAGTTAAACTTGCGCTACTTCAACCTGGCGACACTATCCTAGGTATGTCTCTTGACGCTGGTGGCCACCTAACACACGGTGCGCGCCCAGCAATGTCTGGTAAATGGTTCAACGCCGTTCAATACGGCGTAGACCGCGAAACTCTAGAAATCGATTACGAAGCGGTTCGCGCTTTAGCTATCGAAAGCCAACCTAAAATGATTATTGCTGGTGGTAGTGCTATCCCACGCGTTATTGATTTCGCTAAGTTCCGTGAAATCGCTGACGAAGTTGGCGCTATCCTAATGGTTGATATGGCACACATCGCGGGTCTTATCGCGACAGGTGCTCACCCTAGCCCACTACCACACGCACACGTTGTTACTACAACAACGCACAAAACACTTCGTGGCCCACGCGGCGGTATGATTCTTACGAATCACGAAGACATCAACAAAAAGATCAACTCTGCAGTGTTCCCTGGCCTTCAAGGCGGCCCACTAATGCACGTTATCGCGGCTAAAGCAGTGGCGTTTGGCGAAGCACTTGGCCCAGAATTTAATACTTATATTGATTCAGTGATCGACAACGCAAAAGTTCTTGCTGAAGTGTTGCAAACTCGCGGTTGTGACATTGTGACAGGCGGAACTGACACGCACCTAATGCTGGTTGATCTTCGTCCTAAGGGCTTGAAAGGTAACGTAACTGAAGAAGCATTAGAGCGTGCAGGGATCACATGTAACAAAAATGGCATACCATTCGATACAGAGAAGCCTATGATTACTTCTGGTATCCGTTTAGGCACGCCAGCTGGGACCACTCGTGGTTTTGGCACTGAAGAATTCAAACTTATCGGTGAATGGATCGGCGATGTACTTGATGGCTTAGTTGAAAGCCCTGAAGGCAACGCTGAAGTTGAGCAACGTGTTCGCAAGCAAGTTAAAGAGCTTTGCAAACGCTTCCCTCTTTATCGTTAAACCGTTTTTAAGATTTAAATTAAAACCTCATAAATTTTTGGAGAATAAGCAATGGACAATACACTAAAGTTTGCAGACAGCCACGAGTGGGTAAAAGACAACGGTGACGGTACTGTGACTATCGGTATTTCTGAGCACGCTCAAGAGATGCTAGGTGACGTTGTGTTTGTTGACCTGCCTGACACTGGAGACGAAATCGAAGCTGGCGAAAGCTTCTCTCTAGTTGAATCAGTGAAAGCAGCTTCTGATATCTACGCACCAATCTCTGGCGAAATCGTAGAAATCAACGAAGAATTAGAAGATAGCCCTGAGTTAATTAACGAAGAATCTTATGAAGGTGGTTGGATTGTTAAAGTGAAGATGTCTGATGCGTCTGAACTAAACAACCTTAAAGATGCGGAAGAATACCTAAGCTCTATCGAAGAAGACTAATAGGTTCCTCATTACGATAAAGCTGCTCTTTGGAGCAGCTTAATTTTAGGGGCTAGCTCACGGCTCCAAAGAGAAAGTAGAACATATCATGACTGAATTACTTCAAAGCCAATTACTAAAAGACTTGGGTACTCAAAACGAGTTTGTTGCTCGTCATAACGGCCCTAATAAAGCAGACCAGCAAAAAATGCTTGATGCGATCAACGCGACTAGCTTAGACGCTCTGATCGACGAAACGGTTCCTGCACAAATCCGTCTTGAAAAACCAATGACACTTGCTGCGCCACTGAGCGAAATGGACATGCTGACCTCTCTTAAAGAGATCGCTAACCTAAACCAAGTGAAACGTACTTTCATTGGCCAAGGCTACTACAACACATTCACTCCAAACGTTATTCTACGTAACGTTTTAGAGAACCCAGGCTGGTACACAGCTTACACACCATACCAACCAGAGATTTCTCAAGGTCGTCTTGAAGCTCTACTCAATTACCAACAAATGGTAATGGACCTAACAGGTATGGAAATCGCGAACGCATCCCTTCTTGATGAAGCGACAGCGGCTGGCGAAGCTATGACACTGTGTAAGCGTGCTGGCAAAAGCAAGAGCAAAGTATTCTTCGTTGCTGATGATGTTCACCCTCAAACACTAGAAGTTGTTAAAACTCGTGCTGAGTACATCGGTTTTGAAGTAATGGTTGGTGCTCTTGAAACACTTCCAGAGCAAGACGTATTTGGTGCGCTTCTTCAATACCCGAGTACAACGGGTGAAGTGCGTGACCTAACAGACATCATTGCGAAAGCTCAAGCTAACAAAACACTGGTTACAGTGGCTACTGACCTACTTGCTTCTGCTCTACTTAAGCCTGCTGGCGAAATGGGCGCAGACGTAGTAATCGGTTCAGCGCAACGTTTCGGCGTTCCTATGGGTTACGGCGGTCCACACGCTGCATTCATGGGTACTCGTGAAAAGCATAAGCGTACAATGCCAGGTCGTGTAATCGGTGTATCTATCGATACTCACGGTAACCAAGCGCTACGTATGGCAATGCAGACTCGTGAGCAACATATCCGCCGCGAGAAAGCGACATCGAACATCTGTACAGCTCAAGCACTTCTAGCAAACATGGCGTCGTTCTACGCGGTTTACCACGGTGCAGAAGGCCTACGTACTATTGCTCGTCGTACACACCACATGACAGCTATCCTAGCGGCTGGCCTGACTAAATCGGGTTACGAGCTAACGAACAACAGCTTCTTTGATACCATCACGATCAACTCTGAAGAGAAGACAGATGCACTGTACGCGAAAGCGCAAGCAGCAGACATCAACCTTCGCCTTCTTAAGGGTAAGATCGGTATCAGCTTAGATGAAACAACAACGATCGATGACGTGAACGCACTGTTCGCAATCTTCGACGTGAAAGAAGACGTTCAAGCACTATCTTCTGACATTGCATCAAACGAGTTTGCCGCAATTCCAGAAAACTGCCGTCGTGAATCAGAGTTCCTAACTCACCCAGTATTCAACACGCACCACAGCGAAACGCAAATGATGCGTTACCTAAAACAGCTTGAGAACAAAGACTTCTCACTAACGCACGGCATGATCCCACTGGGCAGCTGTACGATGAAGCTGAACGCTGCTGCTGAGATGATTCCAGTAACATGGCCTGAGTTTGGTTCAATTCACCCATTCGCACCTCTAGAGCAAGCGGCGGGTTACACAGCACTAGCAAAAGATCTTAAAGAGAAGCTATGTGAAATCACTGGTTACGACGATTTCTCACTACAGCCTAACTCTGGTGCATCTGGTGAATACGCAGGTCTAATCGCGATTCAACGTTACCACGCAAGCCGCGGTGAAGCTCACCGTAACGTTTGTCTGATTCCAAGCTCTGCGCACGGTACTAACCCTGCAACAGCATCAATGGTTTCAATGAAGGTAGTGGTTGTTAAGTGTGATGAAGATGGCAACATCGACATGACAGACCTAGCAGCGAAAATCGAGAAGCACAAAGAAAACCTATCAAGCATCATGATCACTTACCCTTCTACGCACGGCGTATACGAAGAGCAAGTGAAAGAAGTGTGTGAACAAGTACACGCAGCGGGCGGTCAAGTTTACCTAGACGGCGCGAACATGAACGCTCAAGTAGGTCTAACTTCACCTGGCTTCATCGGTTCAGACGTATCTCACTTGAACCTACACAAAACATTCTGTATCCCACACGGTGGTGGCGGTCCGGGGATGGGTCCTATCGGTGTTAAATCGCACCTAGCACCTTTCCTACCAGGTCACATCGAAAACGGTGTACAAGGTTCAGACTACGCGGTATCAGCAGCAGATTTAGGCAGTGCTTCAATCCTACCGATCTCTTGGGCTTACATCGCAATGATGGGCGAACCTGGCCTAACAGACGCAACTAAAGTAGCGATTCTGAACGCGAACTACGTGATGGAGAAACTACGTCCTCACTACCCTGTTCTTTACCGTGGCACTAACGGCCGCGTAGCGCACGAATGTATTATCGATATTCGTCCACTTAAAGAAGACACAGGCATCAGCGAAGAAGATATTGCTAAGCGTCTAATGGACTTCGGTTTCCACGCGCCTACTATGTCTTTCCCAGTAGCTGGCACACTAATGGTAGAGCCAACTGAATCAGAAGATTTAGAAGAGCTAGACCGTTTCTGTGAAGCGATGATCGCAATCCGTCACGAAATGGCAGCAGTGAAAGCCGGTGAATGGCCACTAGACAACAACCCTCTAGTGAACGCACCGCACACACAAGTTGACCTTTCAGGCGCAGAATGGGATCGCCCTTACTCTCGCGAACTGGCTTGCTTCCCATCGAAAGCAACGAAGAACTCGAAGTACTGGCCAACAGTTAACCGTGTAGACAACGTATACGGCGACCGTAACCTAATCTGTTCTTGCCCAAGCATCGATAACTACGAAGACTAATTTTTGTAGATTTTAGATAAACAAAAGCGAACCACTTGGTTCGCTTTTTTGTTTTTCAGATTATATGACTAAGAAAGCATTGACCTTACCGTAAGGGAAAGGTTTATGGTTGAGTGAAACCAACGATGAATTAGGAACTGATTATGGGATGTTGCAATAAAGCGCCAAAAGGTGGAGCCCCTCTTGGCTTGCTTCTAAAAGTAACGCTTGGGATTGGTCTTTTTGTTTTTCTACTGGCTTTGTGGCAATAAATTTGAGCTGAGCCCTTAAGGGACGCTTTCGACAGTGCCTTAGAGACAATCAAAAACAGAACTAGTATGTAATATTTGTGTGCCCCATCTTTAACCGGGTCTGCAAAATATAATCATGTTTCATTCTTCAACCCCAATTAAACAATGCTCTCCATGTTGAGGAAGAGCGTGAATTCCACCAATTCGCTTTAAATCGCACGCGGATAATGAGGGTTCAACCTGCGAATAACAGCACTGCATACACAGAATTTCAGGCTGCGCACAGATAGAAGAAATGATGACCTGATCACTTGTCGTGCATGGTGAAAAAGGTTTTTGTTCCCATGCAAAAGAACCAGTGCAAAAAAAGCAACCTGTGCCGGTTTGCCGCATTTCTCGCAAAACCCACGTAATTTTCGAAAGGTCTCTTTCAGAGCAATTAAATCGTCTTTTCTTTCCCCTTGTTTATTATCGTGAAGGGCAAACTCTTCAAATTTACGCAATGGAGTTGGAAGGTATTGATAGAGACCTTTTCTTTTGTATTCAAAGTCGGGGGAGAAGACAACCAATCGTGCTTGTGACGTAGTAAATGACTTGCGATATTCCGATAATAAATGTTCTCGACATAAGGTCTGTCTTTGATATCCATACCATGAAAACCAAAGAAATTTTTTAGGCACTTTGACACAAAAATCAGTAACACTTTTTTCTTGGCACTTAAGACAAGTCATCGACACATCCTCCAACAATTTCCGTAGGGTCGCTTTTATACAATCAAACAGAATAGGAAAACTATGCTGTTTAAGTAGAGACCTAAGTAGCATAAAAAACCACGGTGTTTAGCGCATCACTTCAAGCTTCAGGATTACATTATCTATATGTGATACCTTAACCCTTAACCCTTTTCTTATAGGCCCGCCATGCGACTTAGTATTATTAAAACCAGGGGAGATACTAAAGTCTGAATAACTAAATTTAACACCCTCAACAGTAAAACTTTCCTGTTGATGCCCTCCATAAGGCATCGGGTTAAAGTTCTCAACACTTCCTTCAACAACATCATATTCACCCTGACCGTAATCAGATAAAAGGGAATATAATTGAACTATTAAGCTGCCCCCACTTAAAGCAGTCCAAAGCACTGAAAAGTAAGGAGTATTTTAAAAACCATACCTATGCTTTGTTCAGTCGCTGGCTTACCAACAACTTGCACATCCCAGCTGGATAATTTCTTTCTATTTTTATAACCTTCAGCCGAAATATATATAAATAACAAACCGGGAAGAGCGAAACAAAGTGACCACAACCCTTCAAACTTTATATTATAAACAACTTCGTACATTACTACCTCAATTGAATGCTAACACCTTGGCTAATCCATTTTGCCATAAACTCAAAATCGGCTTGAATTGAAAGTGCCAAACATTGTGAATCAAACTTAACCTTCTTGTTATACAAGTGGTTAATTGTGCTCTGCAGTTTCTTTAAAGAGCAGGTTCAGAGGTTTAACCAAAGAGTAAATCCACAAGCCAAATGCTACAAAGCACCACATAAATAATGTTAGAAACAAACTAAATATTGGCCACATTGCCAAGGCGAGCAGCAGGCCTGATATGCCCGTTACTGGTGTTTCATCCCACTTTACAGTCTCCGCATCAAATATAGATGCGATACCACATACTAAAAAGAAGACAAAGAAGCTCAGGCTAAAGCCGATAAAGAGCATTTTGAAAAGAGACCTTTTCGATATTTTCTTAACTGTAATTTCCATTTTCATCCCTGTATTTGTATAACAGCTGTGCTACAGAAAATTCTGCCTAGTTCATTAGTCACCAATTGTACTAGCCTTTGTCTTTCCATAACAATCACTTATACCACAACCTTAGTGATTAGCGTGGCAAATATATAAATTATCCATCTAGCATGATTCCCACGAAATCATGAACTTACGCGCGTTAAACCCGTGTTGTAACCATCAGAACCTATCCGTACCTCGGAGCAAGTGAAACTCTATAAATCCAAAGCTTGACCCTATACGGTAAGGTGTTTATATTGTCGCCCGCCCAACGGGGCACATCCTAAAATGCACACCGGCCATCCTGCCATCATTCGTGTATTTATATTGGTGTTGTGAACTTCCATGCTAACGAAATTTCGTCCTTTTACTCGTGAATCGGGTGCGCTTATGCATCTTTCGGTTCCAATCATTTTGACTCAAATAGCTACCCAAGCGATGGGATTTGTCGATACGACAATGGCTGGCCAAGTAAGCCCTGCCGACCTCGCCGCTATTGCACTCGGCACAAGCCTTTGGATTCCTGTATTGCTGCTACTACGTGGTGTGATTATGGCCTTAACACCCGTTGTTGCTTACCACCGCGGTGCACGCGACTTTCAAAGTATCTCTGTTGAATTCTTCCAGATGGTTTGGTTGGCATTAATTGCTAGCGTATTACTTATCGCTTATTTAGTGAGTGCGAAACCGATCTTAGAATGGATTGGTGTTGCCGCTGAGATCATTCCAATTGGCAGTGATTATGCGTTCGCCCTCGCCTTTGGTGTGCCGGGTATTGCCCTGTTCTACACCTTGAATGGCTTCTGTGAGGGTATGAACAACACCAAAGTGCCGATGATCATTTCTGTGGTTGGTTTGTTGGTGAATATTCCGGTCAACTACGTGCTTATTTACGGTAAGTTTGGCTTCCCTGAAATGGGCGCTGTGGGTTGTGGCTGGGCGACAAGCTTGGTTTATTGGTTAATGTCAGGAATGCTGTATTCCTACATTAAAGGTCATCACCACTACAAAACCATTATTAGTTTTGCAGACGCTAAACCAAAAGCAAAAGAGATGCTTCACCTTCTAAGATTAGGTTTACCTATCGGGATGAACATCGCGGTGTGTGGCAGTATCTTTGCGGTAATCGCACTGATGATTGGTCGTATTGGTGCAGAGAACGTGGCAGCGGCACAAATTGCACTTAACATCTCAAGCCTAACTTACGTGATTCCTATGAGTATCTCATTTGGCATTACGATTCGTGTTGGACATGCATTAGGCGAGAAAGACGAACTCGGAGCGATTGAGCGCAGCAAAGTCGGTATCTTGGTTGCAGCGTTAATTTCATTGCTTTCGGTTGCGATGTTCCTGCTGTTCCCTGAGTGGATCATTAGACTTTACACGACCGACCCTGCAATAAGCGCTACGGCAGCGGTATTGTTGACCTTTACGGCGATGTACCAATTCAGCGATGCATTGCAAACGTCTGCTAACGGCGCACTGCGTGGCTATAAAGACACCAAGATCCCGATGATTTTAGCTATCGCTTCATACTGGGGCTTGGCACTACCACTTGGCATGGTGTTGGGCTTAACAGACCACATTGTTCCAGCAATGGGTGAAGAAGGCTTTTGGATTGGTATTCTAACGGGATTAAGCGTTTCAGCGACGCTGATGTTAATTCGCTTGCGATACGTAATTAAGAAGCGTGACTTGTCACCAGCAGATGTTGCAATAGCAAGCTAAGATAGACCAATAAGCTAATACAAAAAAGCGCGTTATTGCCATTTGGTAATAACGCGCTTTTTTATTGAATTCGAATAAGCTTTAATCTAAATAGAATCGTTTAGCTGATCTGGTTAACATTCGTCGTTCACTACACGAACGGTACATTCACAACCACCAGCTGGACATTCATTTCCGGTAACTCGCCCACCAAAAGAATCATAGATAACATAACACCCAGCAGGCAAAGCATCGTCAATTAGATTGTTGCTATCAAGGTCTGCTTCACTAAATGAATGAGTGTACCCAACGACAGTGTGTCGGTTTCCAACAGCCGATGTTAAATTATCATCTTCAGACAGTGTCAGAAAATCAATCATATCAAGTTCGTCACCTTTGTCCCCTTCACTTTCAGGGCAAAGCGTCCCCCAATCTACTTCAACGCGACCGATACCGAAATCGATAACATAGTCACCTTGGTCATCTGGATTTTCCGCACTAGGATCAAGCCCTGCGATAATAGCTTTAGAAGTCACTTGCGTGATCACGCCTTCCATCGCACCCGCAACACCTTCAAGTACAGCTTCTCTCGCTGATTGCTGAATACCAAGGAATCTTGGAGCAGCCGTTACCGCTAATACTCCGAGTATCACGATCACGATGATTAATTCCATTAAAGTAAATCCGTTTTTCTTCATGACACCCACATCAACTGACCACAATAGATACAATTACTGAACAAACTATCAATAACTATACATCGCGATGCGATGCGGAACACCTTATGTGTCGTGTCAGAGCTGCTGTTTAGTCGATTTTTTGAACTTACGCATGCGGGAATAAAAGTAAGTGCCTGCTGTCACTGTCTTATTTGATCGCGTTGTTCTAAATAGATCAAATTTTCGATAGTACACTGCAGGTACATTCTTCATTTCTGTTGCGTTCTATCGGAGTATCTGCGTCGGCATATCGCAAAAAAATAGCGCTCATGTATGACATAAGCGCTATTAAATTACTGGAGGCTCAACACATCTCTTAAAGAGATATGTTGGGAGTTCTAGATTTTAAATGAACCGACATAACGATCGAGAACTTGTGATAACTCTGCCAACTGCTGGCTTGATTGCTCTAACTTCTCACTGGCGCTCAAACCATTTTTGACTGAGCTATTAACCGTATCCATGTTCATATTAATTTCATTCGCTACCGCTGACTGCTGCTCCGTTGCCGTTGCGACTTGCGTATTAATATCGAGAATAGCCAAAACTTGCGTTGAAATCTTTTCCAAAGCTTGGCGAGCCATTTCAGTTTCAGTCGTACCCTCTTCAATTAGGTTCTTACTATTACTCATCGAGCTAACAGCGTTCTTAGCTTCGGTTTGAAGTTGGTTGATCATAGTGTCAATTTCATCGGTCGACTGTGCTGTTTTTGTCGCAAGGTTACGAACTTCATCAGCAACAACCGCAAAGCCTCGACCAGCTTCACCAGCACGTGCAGCTTCAATCGCAGCGTTGAGTGCAAGCAAGTTTGTTTGCTCAGAGATACCTCGAATAACGTCAAGAATAGTACCGATCGACTGAGTATTATCAGCAAGGCTCACGATGATGTTAGAAGCACTATTCATTTCGGCTTCAAGGTTTGCAATCGAATTTGTGGTCTTCTCGATTGTCTTGTGACCTTCTTGAGTTTCACTCGCCGCCATGTTTGCCGCGCTTGCAGCACCAGCCGCGCTAGACGCAATTTCATTAACCGTGGCGATCATTTCATTCATAGATGTCACGACCAACATGGTTTGTTCGTTCTGCTCTTGTCCTCTTTGCAATGCTTGCTGCGACTGTTCACGAAGCCCAATAGCGGTGCTATTTAATTCAACACCCGTATTCACTGTTTGAGTAATAATCTCGTGCACCTTGCCAACGAACACATTGAAAGCCGATGAGATTTGAGCAACTTCGTCATATATGGACCCACCCAGTTTGCAAGTAATTTTACACGTTTGGTAATAGAGTCATTGCCTTCATATATTCGGCCTATTTATTGAGCACATTATTATTGTGTTCATGGCCCTGATGTAAT
>NZ_JACJFF010000098.1:0-17876 GCF_014164465.1 Vibrio sp. SG41-7
CCCTCGAAATCTCGCCGTGGGTTGCCAGAAATTATACGGCTCAAATAAGTATTGGAAAGAGCGGTATGGATACCACAAACGTTCACTCTCAGAAACAGCGATGTATCGAGTTAAACAGTTGCTAGAAGGGCAACTGAGCTTAAGAAATTACAATGCACAGGTAGGTGAAACTTACGCGATGATAAAAGCGTTGAACAAGCTTACTGGGTTAGGTATGCCTGAAACTTGTCGTCTTGACTAAGAAATACGCGAAACGGGGTGGCTCTATCTCTAAATTTAATTACGCAACAAAGCCATTTTTACTACAAAAAATTTTTCAAAATAATTTTATAGTTAATGACGCCTTATATACTACGGCACAGTCCTACTCTCTTAAAAGAAAATGGCCATTCACCTCAAGCTTTGCCTCTCCGACTTCCTTGGAATTAATTATCAATAATTAATTTAAAACGTTATAACATAACAATTAATGTGAGTTCTATTTTATCAATTAGAGATAATCTCGATGAAATGTAATTATTACTTGAAATACCTCAGCATTGCAATTTTGGCTTTGATCTGTATTACCAAGGCTTTTGCTTCGATTCACGTCAAGGACATACTCGGAAGGGAGATAGATTTGGAAAAACCAGCAAGCAATATTTTCCTAGGGTTTTATTTTGAAGACTATCTGGCCATCGTGGGACCAGATGCGTACAAAAAAGTGGCTATTTTCCCAAAAAATTCTTGGAAAGATTACCGTCAATCTCAATGGGCAACATATAAAAAAATCATTCCAGAGTTAGAAACGATTATCGATTCAGGCTCTCTTTACACTGGTACTTTTGATTTCGAGAAACTCTTATTAACTAAGCCAGATGTTGCGCTTATTGCGGCATGGCAATATGAGGCTCTTGATGAAAAAGTTGAAATCCTTGAAAAGAGTGGCATCAAAGTTGTGGTTGTAGACTTCAATGCTCAAACGCTTGAAAAACACGTTGCTAGTGCACGTATTATAGGTCAAGTAATGGGCGCAGAAGAACGCGCAGAGACTATCGCAACAGAATACGAGAGCGCCATTAACCTGGTAAAACAACGTGTTAAGAAACATCTGGAAAACAAAAAAGTACGCAGTGTGTATGTTGAAGCGGGTACAGGTGGGCCGAATGAATACGGTAAATCTTACTCAACGACAATGTGGGGCAACCTTTTGAAAATAGCGGGGGCCGATAATATCGCCAGTGGGATGTTTGAAGGTTCTGCTCAGCTAACGCCCGAATATGTTTTGAGTCAAGATCCAGAGGTAATCTTTATATCCGGAGCCCACTGGGCTAAGCATAGCGACAGCGCACTGCTTGGCTTCGACAGCACAATGGAAGAAGTGCAGGCTAGATACCGCCCATACCTAAACCGTCCTGGATGGAAACAACTCACTGCGGTTCAAAATGGTGACGTTTACGGCATGTACCACTCAGGAACTCGTACTATTTACGATCACGTCTTCTTATTATACCTAGCGAAGTCGATTTACCCAGAAGCATTTAAAGACATTGAACCTAAGACATTACACCAAAATTTTTTTAAGAACTACATGCCGCAAGCGCTCAAAGGCACTTTCATGATTCAGGTGGAAGTAAACCATGAATAAAAGCATTAAAATGACGTCTAACCTTAATTCCAGCGGCGGTATTTATCAACGAATGCAGAAGCAACGGAGTAAGATTTTACTGGTCACCTTTCTGGCGATGAGCCTTTCCGCTTTGTTTGATATTGGTACTGGATCATCGTGGCTCAGTGTTAAGCAAGTTCTTGAAGCTCTCCTTGGTGGCCCCTCTGGTGACAACTTATCAACACTCATCGTCTGGCAACTTCGGCTCCCCATCACTCTCACCTGTATCATGGTTGGTGCCTCACTCGGCCTCGCTGGCGGCCTGATGCAAACCCTGCTAGCCAACCCCCTAGCAAGCCCCTATACCCTTGGCATCTCCGCCGCTGCTGGATTCGGTGCTGCCATGGCTTTATTAACCGGTTTTTCAGTGTTTGGTTTGCATTGGTTAGGCGTGCCGTTTGCCGCGTTTTTGACGTCTGGATTAGCGAGCCTAGCGATCTACCTTATTGGTAAGAGCCGAAATATGGACGCCAAAGTACTCATTTTATCGGGTATTGTCGTTCTGTTCTTTTTCCAAGCTCTCCAGTCATTAATCCAATATTTAGCGTCACCAGAGGTGCTACAACAAATTGTTTTTTGGTTATTTGGCAGTTTGTTGAAAGCGAATTGGTTGTCCTTCTTTGTTTCAGGAGTCGTTTTCATGTTCAGTTTATTCTTTGCGCTGTCGAAAGTGTGGGCACTTACCGCCCTCACTTCGGGCGAAGATCGCGCACTGGCTTTGGGGGTTAAGGCAAGCAAGTTAAGGCTACAAATGTTTCTGCTTTGCTCCTTATTAACTGCGGGCGCAGTGTCGTTTGTCGGAACCATTGGTTTCATTGGCTTAGTAGCCCCTCACCTCGCAAGAATATTAGTCGGCGAAGATCAGCGTTTCTACTTACCTTTGGCCGCATTGATGGGCGCGTTGCTTTTATGTACCTCGTCCCTTGTTGCTAAGTTGATCGTACCAGGCACTATCATTCCAATTGGTATCGTCACCTCCTTGATAGGCGTCCCGATACTTCTTTATTTTCTAATAAGCAGGAAGTTTATCTAATGAAGTCACTTTCAATAGAAAATCTCGCCGTCACCGTAGGAAAAAAACTCGTTTTAGAGAAGGTAGATGCGCACTTTTGGGGCGGAGAATTTTCTGCTATTTTAGGCCCAAATGGTGCAGGAAAGACGACCTTACTCAAGGCCGTCATGGGCATTATTCCTTCTGATGGGAAGGTTAATTCCAGTGGAGGGGACGGAAAAAAGTTAGCACCTAGCGCCTTCTCGTACCTGTGTCAGCTCAACAAATCATCCTGTCAATTAACTGTTTTTGAGTTTGTGTTGCTTGGCTTTGTGCATCAGCTGGGCTGGAATGTCACATTTAAACAAGAACAAAAAGCAGAATCCATCCTTATCTATTTAGGTCTGATAAATCTCGCTCCAAGACAGTTTTCTCAACTCAGTGGCGGTCAGCAACAGCTAGTTTCCTTGGCACAAGCGCTGGTTGCTGAGCCTGATGTCTTGCTTTTAGATGAACCAACAAGTGCCCTAGATCTTAGGCATCAAGTTCAAATTTTAGACCTTGTTCGTCAATATACACGAGCAAGAGATATCATCACCATTGCAGTACTGCATGATCTATCTCTTGCAGCTCGGTACTGCGACCACCTTCTTTTGCTTAGTGATGGCGTAGTACAACACAGTGGTAAACCACAAGACGTGCTCGATTCTGAAAAGCTCAGCCAGATATATCAGGTTCAGGTAAACGTAGGTTGTTGCGTACATGGGCATACTCACGTCACCCCAATTCGAATCCTTGACACTGATTAAAAGCGTAATTGGAATTTATTATGACAATGAATAACAGGCATTATCAATTATTAATCGCTATATCTACATTTGAATCTCAGATCCAAGCTCTGACGCACTACAGTCTTGAAAATTGCGAGTGTTTTGCCCTTTTGCAGGAGAAGCTGGATGAATTATCTTCTTGGATTTTGCAAGAAAACCCTCAGGCCATTAGCAAAGAGTTGGAGGTTACCCCTGAGCATGACCGTCGAATTAAACAACTTCGTGAAACTACCATAAAAGCCTTGTGTATGTTGGAGAAGCATCAATCCCAATGTGCCAGAGAGCATCAGCTCAATCTCAGTGAATATTTATACCAACTGTCTGAAAACACCAAAATTGAACTAAAGAACGCAGGGATTGGAAACAATTCACGAGTGCTGTTTATCGGCTCTGGTTCGTATCCGATTTCTGCATTCACTATATCTCAGTTTACCGGTGCTGTAGTTCATGGCCTCGATATTGATGAGCAAGCAGTGACGATGGCGAATCAACTAGACTTATCTCACTTGTCGACCACTTTTAGCTGCAAAGATCTAATTACTGAGTTCGTCTCTTTTCGACCAACCCATGTCGTAATCGCATCTTTAGTAGAACACAAATGGGAACTACTTAAGCAACTTCAACCCCACCTTAACCGCTCTCACCGTATCTTAGTCCGGTTTGGCAACGGTTTGAAATCCGCATTCAATTACCCTTTTAACCCTAACCTCATTGAAGGATGGGAAACAAAACTGATCCCAAACGATACAGCTATATATGATACCGTTTTGATGGAGCGAGCAGAATGACGGCTTCATTAGGAAAAGTATTAATCGTAGGCACAGGTCCAGCCGCATTTCAGACAGCAAAAATCATTAAAAACCAGTGCGAACAATTAGGGTTAGTAAACCGCTCATCCGAGCGCTGGAAAGCCATGTTCGAAAGTTTACACAACGAAAGTCTTGCACATGTTATTGCTGCAAAACCCTCTTTGGAGCCACTGGCTGGACAAGTGATATTTGATGCTATTTTTGAAGATTTACGAGCAGTAGGTGGAGAATGGGATACATTAGTTATAGTCACACCATCTCATGCTTATGCAGATGTTCTGGTAGCTTTACCCAAATCTTGTTTAAGCACTATAAAAATAGTGGTTCTCATTTCATCCTTATTTGGAGGGCACCAGCTTGTAAAAGGTTTTTTTGCAGAGCTGAGTTTAGCCCCTAATGTGCTAGTGTTTTCCAATTACTTTGCAGCCACTAAATTCATAACTGGACAAGCTGGGGTTCGTGTCATTACAAAAGCAGTAAAAAAACGTATTTATGCATACTCCAGTCAAGCTGAATGTACAGTCTTGAATCTGTTGGCTCAAACTTTAGCAGATGTCAGTGTCGCAGTTGTCGAGTTGGAAAATGGATTTAGCGTCGAGGGACGAAACATTACCTCTTTCGTTCACCCCGCATTTTTCATTACACCATTCTCGCTCAATCATATCTTAAGTGAGACGAGAGAAGTTAAGTACATGTACAAACTTTTCCCTGAGGGGCCGATCACAACCGAAACCATTCACACTTTGGTTGAACTATGGCGCGATATATCAAGATTGATGCTGCACTTTAACGGAACACCATTTAATTTGTTACAATTTCTCAATGATGACAACTACCCTGTGCATCCAGAAACCATTCATCGTAGTCAAATTAAACGATTCATGTCGCTCACACCAATAGAGCAGGAATATTTAGTTTACGTACGATATAGTGCGATTCTGATAGATCCTTTTTCTAAACCGGATACCAATGGATGCTACTTCGACTTCTCTGCCGTGCCCTACACCAAAGGCAAGGTAGAGGAAGGCGAATTGTATTTACCTCGAATACCCAGAGAAGATATACAGACTCTTTACTGGCTTCAAGTATTAGGTATAGAACATGGGATTGCATTACCGAGCATCAACCGTGTATTAGGCATGTTCGAATCTTGGTTAAGAGAGTCTCAACTCCCTAACCTCTTGATTGAAGAATGTCACACTCAAGCGCAAAAATACCTCGAGTGGGTACGCCGAGCAAACGAGCTTTAGAGAGAGACTCATGAGTAACGGTGTAACGTTAGCTATATTTTCTGCTTTTATTTTTAGTGTTATGAACGCACTTATTAAAGCGGCCAGCTTAACGATTCCTAGCTCTGAAATTGTCTTCTTTCGAAGCGCCATAGGAACGGTTCTGATTTCGTGGTTAATGTGGCAAACAAATATCAGGTTTTCTACCGCGGGTATTCCATTGCTTCTGCTCCGAGGTCTGTTTGGAGCGTTTTATCTGCTGGCTTTTGTGTACACCATTGCCCACATGCCTCTAACGGATGCCATCATTTTGGCTTACCTGTCCCCGTTCTTCGTTATATTGCTTTCCAGCCTGATTCTAGGCGAAAAGCTGCCTAGAAAAGCGGCGCTCCTTTTGCCTCTCGTTTTAGTCGGAGTCGCTTTAATTGTTGATCCTTTTAACTTTGACACGTTTAATCTCTACGCACTAGCAGGGATAGCAAGTGCTTTTTTCGCAGCGGCAGCCTCTATTACTATTCGCCACCTAAGCAAGACCCACCATATTTACGAGATTGTTTTCTACTTTCTTTTCACTGCTATGCTGGTATCAGGTTACTTAATGAAAGATGAGTTTGTGATACCACAGGGCCTTGACTGGATTTATCTGATTGCCATTGGTGTTGTATCACTGATTGGGCAAGTTTTTTTAACAAAAGCATTCAGTCATGAAAATGCTGGAGTGGTTGCAGTCACCCGCTATATCGGTCTGGTCTTCAACTTACTTTGGGGGGTTATTTTTTGGCATGAGATTCCAGGCTGGATGACGGCATTAGGCAGCATCACGATTGTATTCGCATGTATATACCTTTCTTTGAAGAAACAATAGCTCACTTTAGTAATTAATGGCTCCTTGTATATAAAACAAGCCCAAATAGATAAACCTTCGTGGTGGTTGATTTAACTGAGTTATCCCACGTAATGAGAAACTTACTGCAAACCTTATACTGTGACTTTATCAACATTAGCGGCAAAATTCAGTGCATCACTACACCTGAGCCAACAGAGTCCGAGTGACAAGGCGATTAAGAATATCCCTAGTTTTGACCCGATCTTAACTGCTTCGATTGTTAGTGAAGTTAGTTCTGGTGAAAAAATTTCAGAATGGTCGGCAGTTTTCGGCATGTTTTAGTCACTGATTGTGAGTACGACGTTAATCGCGCTTTCAAGCCTATGTAATTGAAAAGGTACTTATTGAATACGCAAATGAGTACAATAGCTGATGAAAAACGATGAACTACCCTTACTACAATCTTATTACGTAACAAGTTCATTGAAACCGTGGCTTTGAATAGACACTAAGGAGCGGAATACATCATGGCGCAGGTCGCACAGATGACCTAGAAATAGTTCGGATATATGTTACAACTTGCTTTGCGCCCAGCCATACTGCATCTTCATCAATCTAAAAGGTCATAGAACCACGATTAATGAGTGATTAGTTATATTGATCCCAATTAGTTGTTTTTTTTGAAGAATCTTAGGAATAAGGCTACGAGAGAGAGTGAATGTAGCTGAGCAGATCGTAGGTTCTGAATTTAGTTTCAATGAATGACGCAACAAAACCAGTTTTAATGTGGGTACTTAAGTGACACGGTGTGCCACTTAAGTAATTAAGGTTAAACTCCCTCAAAAACGGGCAGTGCTTCGAACATAACTAATATATTGATCACAATGATGACCACACCGTAAATAAATACACCAACCAACACCAACTCTCCTCCCGGTACTTGGTAAGGCTTTGATTTTTTATGACCTTCTTCATTCTCCTCAAAATTGTGAGAGGTTACTTGCAGCCTCGATTTCCTTGCTAACAAGGCCGGTACTATACATGCCCAAATTGCAGCGGCCGATGCAGCATAACCAATTGCAGCAAGAAAGCCGAAAGGAAAGAGAAGAGAGAAAATCAACGGCGGAATAAATGTGACCGCCCAAGTTTTGGTTCTGCCTTTCGAAGTGGCATCAAATTGGAATAAATCGGCTAAAAAATCGAATACACCCAAGCCAACTCCTATAAAACTCGACAAAATAGCGGCCGCGGAAAAAGCACTAATGATATTTGATAACGTCTCTTCTGCTAAGACTGCTTTTAGGCTAATGAGTAAGGTATCTATATTGCCACCTTCGGCAATGATAGGTCCGAAACTTACTCTTGGTAAGTTCCCATAAATACTCATTAACCAAACGGTATAAGTAAAAAGAGCGATGATCGTTCCACCCATGATGGCTTTTTGTGCGAGCCTTTCCTCACGGTAGTAATCTCGTAATGTTGAGACGCTATGGTGGTACCCAAACGCAGTCAAGGCAATGGGGAAAAAGACCCAAATGTATTGCGCATACTCAAATTTCAAATGAGCAGTATCAAGCAAAGTACTGAGATTAACATTAAACCAAAGGCCTACGGTGCCAAAGCTAAAGCTAATGATCATAAAAAGCATTAGCACAATCGAAATACGGTCGACCATTTTTGTTGAATGCCAAACTAGCCCGGAAAAGATAAAAACGAAAAGGATGGAGGCTAGTTGGGGGGCAATACCAAAATATTCATTCAAAATTAGCCCTGAAGAGGTGATATAGGCATACAGCAAGATCCCCCCAACAAAGTAAATCATTAGGTTATTAAAGAAATTAACCTCTTTACCTAACAAATCTTTCGTTATGGAAGAGAAAGATGACCGGTAAGGGTAATCTTTTAAAACTTCGAGCAATAAACAACCACTGGTTGTCATGATAATCATGGTGAAAATCAAAGCCATTAAAGCCCCGATGGTCCAGACTCCAGCCCCAGCGGCTGGGAGCCCAAGCATACCAGCACCAACGCAAATACATGCGACGATGCAAGCACCTCCAATAAGTGAAGGCGGCTTGGTTGTTATTGCTGGTTTTGCACTGTCCATAACCTGTTTTTTACTATCCATAAGTGGTTACCTTTCATTAGTCCGACATTGCTTTTATGTATGAGCACCACCCCATCCGTTCTATCTAATTCTTCTGAGGGATGACTATTAAAAAGCGTTAGAATCTGAACTCTAGCGCTTAAATATTAGAAAAAAATAATAATTACAGACTAAATTAGGCACATAATCAGACTTAAACAGAATAAAGTTCGTCTTGGTTTTCATCTTAATAAAGGATTATTCCCATGAGCGGGAGAAATCCTGATCTTTAAAGGCTGCTGCAAGGCCTGTGACCTGCTGCAATCGTAAAACCTCATCTTGATCCATCCCAAGTTCGTAACAAATTTTGTTATTCGTCCAACCCATTTCTTTAAGCTGAATGATAAGGTCTGCAGTGAGCTCTACTTGATGGGAGCCTCGCGCAAGGTTATGACGAACAGATGCCGACATACACTTTTCTTCAGGTAAATTAAGTACCACTGCGGGGATATAACCTTTTAAGGCTTGTAACTCTGGGTTATTTAACAGTAATTGATAACGATGGAAGCCATCGATAACGACGTATTTTTTCGCTGCATTCTTTAAACGATTGACCAAAATAGGCATAGTTACGCCATTTTTCTCCATCGACGTTTTTAGGAGGTTACTTTCTGGAGGCGCCATTTTATTCGGGTTGTATTGGTTAGCTTCTATTTCATCAAGTGGAAGCATTTCAACATGACAAGCCGGCGGTAAATCAGGAATAAGCTCGATGAGTATTTTGGCGGCTTTATTATAAATTGCTACCTTATCAATTACTTGTTTGTTTGAGTGATTGATAGATTTCAAAGGCTTCTTGGGACGATGCTGATAAGCTAGAATAGGCTCACTTTTCATTAGTATTACTCTCTTCTCCATAGAGGGCATGGTATTGCTTTGCTAAGGACTTGTTGTACCCAAAAGAGAGTCCTCGGCACCAATAATCATTTTTAATCAGTACTTTACAAATTCTTCTCCAACTAGGAACTTGCTTCCTAGATTCCAATTTACTCTCTGCGTAATCGGGGATGCAGGTCACTCCTTTTTGAGGACCGTTTTTACGCCACCATTGTAAGAATTTAAAAATTCGATCACGATAGTGTTGTTCAACATGTGGCGGCATAGTTTTTAGAAGGTATTTACTGTATTGCCGGTAGCTAAGCCCCGGTGGTAATTCAAAGCGATAATAACCAAGGATACGCCCCTGATTTTTTGAATACCGAGCGCCAAAGTTACAGCCTTCAACTCTGGCTACTAATTTTTGCCAGGTATGAGGCTCCAAAATTTGATATAACCAAAGCCCTTTTCTTTGCTCATCCCCAAAAGGTTGGCAAAGCCGTTGCTGTGAAAGAGGAACGCCAGCCTTATGCATTAAGTCGTAAATACAGTTGTAATCCCAATTGAAGCGCGAGTTAGCGATCCAAATATCTGGAGTTCTCCAATCATAAAGAGGGTAAGCCATGTAGACATCGCTCTGCATTTGAGTCGTCCAATATTTATCATCTAATTTCTTTTTGGCGCGATTTTTAATGGTTTTAAAACGATGTAAAGACTCATCCGCTCGTATACCAATGAGCACAGCAATTGGCGAGTCTTTCTTTTGTTGGTACCAACGAGCAAATTTAAAGACGAAATCCTCAAACTCCATACCTTTTTGAAAAAACGGGAAATACTCCAGATCGGAAATCACGCCTTCATGTTGTGGTATCTCTCTGACCCATTGCGCTTCCTTATCAGGATCCCAACAAAGCCATTTAGGCTGAAATTGTGAAATTGAATTTCTTAAGCTCAGCGGTAAACAAACCCAGTATGGATTTACTTCACCACGAAGTACCATACGCTCAATAAAAGCATGAGTTTCATGGTATTGGGCTTCGAAATCGACAATGAGTACATCAACAGGTAATCGACCACGTTTTTTTGATTCTTGGATAGTTAAATTCAAAAGAACACCAGAATCTTTCCCACCGGAAAACGAGACATAAAAGTGGCTAAAGTTATCGAGAAGGTACAATATTCTTTGGCGCGCTCCTTCGAGCACATTGTAATCCAGCTGAATCTTGTCTCGAGAGAAGGAACCTTTTCTTCTGCCCTTGGTAATCATAGGTCCGCCAACTTAATTAATATTCAAATAAAAATATATAAATTCCGTATCTTTTATAAATTAAATTATTAGTAATTAATTTAATTTTAAGACCAATTTAAAGCCCCAAAGTAAAGGGCCTCTCTTCCGTTTGTGATGTAGGGAAAAGCGGCTTGGCTTACATTAAAAACTGAAGTGAATATTACCTCTTAAACCAACAACCCAGCTGTCATCAGCTTTTGAGTTATTCGGTAAAGAATAAAGATATTGCACATTAGGGGTTAAGGAAATCGGCCCCCAATTCATTCGGTAATAAATTTCTGAGTTATAAGATTCGTCCACTACCCTAGGGCTATTCGGTTTAGCCCAACCAACAGCAACACCAAGCAGACCAGGTCCTACCCCACTATATCCGGTGCCCAACACGACAGAAGATTTGTATAGAGCCTCAGGTCCTTGCGCGACACCGGCTCTGAAAAATGGTATCCATGAGCCCGTTTTATATATGGACGACCAATTTGCGCCATAGTTTTCGCTAGCTTGCTCTTTTCGCCCATCGCTGTGCCAAACGGTTAGGTGTGAATTCTTCAAATAAAAATCGTCTTTCGACTCCACCCAACCTATTTCTAGGGACTTAAAGTATTGATTATCATTAATGAACTGTTCAACACCATCGAAAGGCTTAGTCGAATCAGCTTTTGCATCAGAGAAACTTGCATAAAAATAATAATTTTCCGACATCATATGGCGTAGAACACCGCCGAATGTTGATTCATCTGGGATTGGGATGGAACCTGAACCGGTACTAAACTGTAAGTTAGAAAAACCATAGTAAGGGTTACCCAACTGATAAGTATCAACATAATCAGTCGTATCTAAAAAACCAACCATCATATCGGTAGATTGTTTATTAAAGGTTTGTGTCCAATAAAGATTCGTTAACCTTAAACCTATATCACTAAAAGCAGGTTGGATTAAACCAAACCCTCCGACATTATCCATGACAAACTCAGAGGGCGTACTATCTGTATAACCGTGCTTATGATCGACCCTCAGCTGCAAAGCTCCAGTATCACTCTCTTTTTGATATGCAAGCCAATTTAATGTAATGCGTGCTATGCCAGCCGCTGCGCTGCTCTCCTGATCCGACAAGTTTTCACTCGACGTTAAACCAAACACATAGTAATCCACCGCACCCTTTAGAGCCTTCTCTTCAGCAGCACTCGTCCACGTTGGTGTGATAAAAACGCCAGCACCGACAAGCGTTAACCAAAAACGCTTGGCTTTCTCCGTAAATGGGACTTTATCTCTCATATCAATAACTTCCTGTTGTTGTCATGGGGTTGTACGACTCAGCTCAACTTTATTGTTATTCAGCTAATTATTAATACGGATTTGGAAAATGAATACTTGTAATTAATAAATAATTTAAGTGTTCTGCTTTATTGATTTGTCATAATCATTGGTTAAAATAAAAAATCCCTCAATTTTAAATACCAACATCAAAAAATGAGGTATATACTATTTCTCATTCCTATATGGAGGCAGAAATGGAAAACCAACACACTACAACCACGTTTCAAGCGCTTAAAACCGGTGCAGACGCTTATATTCAACGTCGCAATCAACGTTTACTGGCCAATCACCGCAAAGAGTTGCGTAACTTCACCCGAGCAGAGGCATCAACCTACCTTGGCATTGATGCAAAAACGCTTGATCGGTACGTTACTGCCGCTGAGATAGATCCTCGTCGTCATGAAGACTCCCAATGGTCGATCGATATCGCGGAAATGTACAAGGTACGTAACCTACTGCCAAATAATCTACGTAAAGACGATAAGTTTATACGCAGTGAGCAGCAAAAAACGCAAGTGATGGTTATCCAGAACCAAAAAGGCGGGGTTGGCAAAACCGTTTCTGCCGCAACTATCGCATCAGGTTTAGCGACCGAGTTTCACCAAGAGTACCGTATTGGTTTAATAGATATGGATGGCCAAGCCACACTTTCAATGTATTACGCCCCCGAAGCCGAGCAAGAAGGTAACTTGTCTGTTGGTGATCTGATGATGAAAACCTTCGATCTTGATGAAGGTGAAACCGTTGAACAAGTTATCTCTGAAGCCTTTCTTGAAACGACTATCCCAAACTTACGCATTTTACCTGCAGCACAAAGTGATCGGGCGATGGAAGGTTGGTTTCATGAGCAAGTGTTCGGCCAAACCTTAGCTTCACCTTATTCACTACTAAAAGACATCATAGATAACGTTAAAGACGAGTTCGATATCATCATTATCGATACCCCACCTTCGCTCGGCTATGCGACCTTTAACGCGTATTTTGCCGCAACGAATGTAGTGTTCCCTTTGTCGATTACAGAGAATGACATTGATGCTACCTGCTCTTACTTCAGTTACATTCCACAAGTGTGGGCGCTGTTAGAGAACGCAAACCATGAAGGCTACGACTTCATGAAAATACTACTTACTAACCATCGTGATAGCTCAACCACGACCGAATTAATGAATAACCTGTACGATCAGTTCTCTCCTTACTTGTACTCTAAAGAGTTTAAGCACAGCGAAGCTGTCCGCCAGTCATCTTCCCTACTCTCGACCGTGTTTGACCTGTCCAAAAGTGAATACCCGAAAAGCAAAGCAACCTTCCAAAGCGCGCAACAAAACAGCTATGAAGTGACAAGCCAGATCTTGCGCGATCTTCTCAACGTTTGGCGTGAACAGGAGAACAAATAATGGCGAAAAAACGTGGTGGTAGCCCTCTAGGCAATGCTCCTGGTTCAGCGCAAGCACAACAGTCCGCGGCCAAAGCTAATTTAGACACACTCACAAATCAACTCAGCACTGAGCTAGAAAAAAGTGGGCAAAACGCTGAAGATTACCTTAGAGCGACATTCGGATTAGAGTCCGTTGGTCAAAAAATGGTTTGGCAACTAGCTTCTGGTTCAACAGCGACCTTTAACGAAGTGACATTGTCACACGATCAGGTTAAGCAGAACTCTTTTGTGACTTTTGATGTTAATGGCCGTGACCAATCTTTGCTAACCAAAGAGTCATTGGAAGATTTAAACTCGTTAGAGTTTCAACAGTTTTACCCTGCTGTTGGTCGCGAAATAGATGGTCGTATCGATGTGCTTGATGGCTCTCGCCGCCGTGCTTGGTTCTTATTTCAAGAAGGCCGCGTAAAAACATTTCGAATTCTCGTCACCCAAGACGAACTGTCTACTGCCGATGCCAAAGCACTAGCAAAACAGTTGCAAACCGCAAAAGAGCACAACCAGCGCGAAATTGGATTACAGTGTCAAACTCTCATGAAGAACGGCGAACTCACTCAAGAGGATACGGCAAAAATCTTAAATATAAGCCGCCAAGCAGTAGGTCGAGCGCTAAAAGCAGCCAGTATTGACAGTAAATTGATTGCACTATTCCCTGTCGTTAACGACTTGTCTCATACTGATTATTCACTGCTAGCTAAAGTGATGAAAGCCTTTACCAATGATAATAAAGCTTTGAGTAATTTCATAAAAAAAATAACCAGTAAAGCTGTCAATGCTCAGCCTGAGCAGAGCCAAGAAGACGCCAAAGACGAGCTGATTACTTGCATTAAAACTGAGCTAAAGATTGTTGAAACCAAACAACAATCAGACAAAGCTACCGTGACTTTGTTAGCTGAATTCGACAGCAAAGGTATGTTCGCACGTAAAAGAGTGAAAGGCCGTAACTTCTCATATGAATTTGGGCGATTATCCAAGGATGTTCAAGCTGAACTTGATGAAGCTATCCAATCAATACTAGGTAAACATCAGTAACCCTCTCAAAAAAGGCTCTATTTCCTCGGAGCCTTTCTCCTTCTCTATAATCACTAGAATCCTAAAAAAAATAGGATGACTACAAGCAACACGACTAAGACATTAATAACAAAATAGGTTTGGGGAACTTCATTATTAGACTTAGCATGACTTCATCCTTTATATCCAAAAAAATTGGCTAAGTGCAGAGTGCTTGACTCGAGGTGAGCCAACGTTTAAATGGTAGTTAAAACCTGACACAAAAACCATTAATTTATGGCTAATAAATGAACTCAAAGACCTTGATTTAATCCCACTCTAAAACAATCTATATTTCCGATTCTTGCGCTACAAACTGGGGAAGAAAAGCAAAATAATGCTACTTTCGGGTGAGAACATCGACAAACACACTATCCCAAAATATTTTACGAGGGAAGTGACTAAAAACCGTAGCAAAACCGTCTGAGCGACACTATAAAGCATAGCTGGAAGGCGTAAAGAAGAACCACCGTAACAAACATCAACAACTGATTATTTTCTAGCATTCTCACCCTCCTTTTATTTCCTACTACACTAAGAAAATCATGACCTCATAAGGACGGCTCTTTTGAAGGATTCTATCCTATATAAATAATATAAATCAGTATAAACTAATGATTAAAAACGTTTATTAATATTATTTTTTATTAATAATTCAGAATGTATAACTATAAATTGAAAGGATACGATATGAATACATTCTCAAAAGGAGTCTTGGGGTATGGAGACACTTATATGCCGTTCTTTCCAATCATTTATCTACTTCTGCGACAACGATATCGTTGAGGGTAAAAATGTTCATTGCACCTTTAAAGCCTATAAGGATAAAGACTGGCGTTGGATGCAAATCTACTTAGAAGAAAAAAGAGGTAAAGATCTCACCTTTAGCTTAATATAAAATTTGGACAACGTAAAACTACCTATAGGTAATTGCGTATTGCAAAGAGACGAATCGGGGGCTCAACTCATTCTCAGTAATCAAAAATCATTTTCAATCACCCTGCCTGAAAGCTGCATATTAGAAACTCTGATCCAAAAATAAGAATCTATCTCAACTAAAGAAGAGTTAGTCATTGCTGCGTGGGGTAACCCGGATATCATCGGCCCTAACTCTTTGCCAGTCGCTATTACCAACCTCAGAAAAGTATTAGAACTTGATAGTATAAAAATCGTTAATGTTCCAAGAAAAGGTTACAAGCTACATATCCCTGAGTTTGAAACTTCTCTAGACCCACCCAAACCGATAAAATCACTTCATTCTAACCATTTCAAAAGAACATCCAATAACTACCTAAGACTCTATCAATGGGCTCTTGTTGTCTTATCTTCTACTACCCTCTCTGTACTAATAATCAGCTATTTCTACTTTTGGCACACATTTGACATCGTTAACGTCAATAAGCAATCGAGCCAAATCTGCCTAGCTAAAAAAGATGAACTTAAATTCATCATCTTAGCCTCTCAAAACAACTTAGTTTATCAGCCCCTAAAAAGCTATCACGCTAACCCATAACCCTCATTACTCTCATTACTCTTTAATTTTTCAGAAAAAGAGAAACAGCCCCTTTGCTGTATGCAAAGGGGCACGACTTAAAGTGCAGGTTCAAATGTAGCGTTAAAGTGTCTCAATACCTTAGGCTCATAAGTAAACTTTAAACCTGCAATCGATGAAGCACGTTTCTTTACTTCTTTAAAAGCGGCAATAATATAATCAAGGTGGGCCTGTGTATAGGTTGCTCTGGGAATAGCTAAACGAAACAATTCAGCTGGGCAAGGAAGCTGCTTTCCTGTTTCAGGATCACACCCTAGTAATAAAGAACCGATCTCTGCACCTCGAATTCCTGCCACCTTATAAAGCTCACAAGATAAAGCATGTCCCGGAAACTGTTCTGGTAAAATATTAGGTAATAATGCACCAGCATCAACAAAGGCAGCATGCCCACCCGCTTGCTGGCAACGAACCCCTAACGCTTCTAAGCCATTAACTAAATATTCGACTTGCTGCAAGCGTGACGCTAACCAGTCTTCTTCCATTCCATCATAAAGCCCAACAGCCAAACGTTCCATCGCCCCACCTTCGAGGCCTCCATATGTTGGAAAGCCCTCCAATAACACACATAACGTTTTGCATTCCAACTGCACATCTAAGAAGCTATCGTCTTTGAAAGCGAGTAGCCCCCCAATAGGAACCATTGCATCTTTTTTTGCTGACATAGCAAAAATATCGGCATATTTAAACACTTCTCTAGTGATCTCTTGAATACTCCACTCTGAATAACCTACTTCACGCTGCTTAATAAAATAAGCATTCTCAGCAAAGCGGGCGCAATCCATAACAACAGGGATATCATAAGATTTCGCTAATTCATAAACAGCCTTAAGATTTCCAATAGAAACTGGCTGGCCACCTGCAGAATTGCAAGTAATCGTACTCACAATATAAGGCACGTTTTTAGCTCCAACCTCTTCGATTCCAGCTGCGAGCGCTTTCAAATCAAAGTTACCTTTAAAGTCTGCTTTAATTGTAGTATTAAAAGCTTCAGGTAAAGGCACATTGATCACTCGACAGTTATTGTGTTGGGTGTGCCCTTGTGTAGTATCAAAAAAGTAATTTGAAAATGCAGCCATTTTGTTTCGTTCTAGCCCCTTATCTCGCTCACATTTATTGATCAAAGCGGGGACATACAGCTGTTCAGCTCCCCGCCCTTGGTGTGTGGGGATGGTAAACTTATAACCAAAAATATTTTTGACCGCTTGACTAAGTGTCCTGTAGCTTCGACTGCCACTGTACGACTCATCACCTCTCAACATTGCAGACTGCATGGCTTGCGTCACTGCACCTGTACCACTATCAGTCAGCAAATCGATAAACACATCGTCACTCTCTAATAAAAAAGGGTTGTACCCTGCTTTCATCAGCGCCTGCTCTCGTTCTCGCTCCGTTGTTCTTTTAACTGGTTCAATAACCCTGATTCGATAAGGCTCCGGCAAATAGTGTGAATCCATCGGATGTTCTTGATTATTGCTACTTACTAACATAGGTATTTCTCCAGACATTTTTATTATTAAATGAGCGCTTGGGGAAGGCATAACTAAAACTCTGTAGTCAATACATTTCACCCTGATTAATTACGGATTAAGGCGCTTCTAGCTTTCCTCAATCCAACCTCATTAAAATTAACCCCACAAAATGGGTTTGGATATTAATTTCAGCGTAAATTAACTATTAATAAACAAGATATATTAAGTAAAAAATTGAACTGGAGAGGCCAAAAAATTGCGCTTTCCCAAGAAAGAAAATATTCAAATTCATGCACAATGGGCAAGAAGAAGATTAAAGCTAAGTCATTAATTTTTATTAAAAATAATTAACTTAACAACCACCTACTAAAGTAGGTGGGTTAGTATTACGGACTGAAAGTCCGGATACGGGTCAAAGACCCGTTGTTAGTCGCTTTCAGTTCGGAAGTTATCTTCAACCTTTGGCTCAAAAT
>NZ_JACJFF010000099.1:0-17839 GCF_014164465.1 Vibrio sp. SG41-7
TGGTTCCTCTTGAAATTTAGGGGCTTTCTTTCTGCTCATAACAAACAGGATGAAGCACTGGAATGATCACTCAATAGTAAAAAGTGGATCAAGTGCTGAGTGTCACACTTTTTCTGTCAATAGGGCTTGGTGAACACTTACAGATATTTTACCACACGGTATTGCAGCAGAGAGCTCAGGTTGAGGAAAACGAATGTAAGTGTTCACCAAACCCTATTGACATAAAAACTGTGACCTCTAGCACTTGATCCACACTTTAGGTATTGAGTGAACATTTTAGATCTTCATTATAATTGCATGACTAGAAAAAAAGCTCCTAAATACCAAGACGCGCCACCTAAAGTCTCTGATTTAAATGAGGCTAAGGTGCTTATTGATGAGCTGTGGGAGCAGATCCGACATTATGAAGATAAGCTAACCACTAGCTCCAAAAACTCTTCAAAATCGCCTTCATCAGACAGTCCCAAAGATCGCCATGAGCGAAAAAAGCTGAAAGCTCTGGTGGTCGCAATTCGAAAGGGGCAAAACAAGACCACACAGGGCACCAACGAAAGCTCTCCCCATCAAAAGACACGGATACCATTATTGATTGCTTCCCGTATTCTTGTCCTTGTTGCGCTCAGTCTGACATTGATGTTAATAAGGGTCGTTACTACCGACACCAAGTCTTTGATATCCCGAAACCCACTGTTGATATCACCGAATACCGTTTATTTTCAGGTCTATGTCGGCACTGTAAAGAAGCCGTCAAGGCTCAAAAGCCTGACGATGCATCACAAGGGATTATAGGGCCGAACTTATTAAGTTACATTGGGGTTCTTGCGGGGCAATATCACCTCAGTGTTCGAAAAATCCAATCTCTTCTCAAAGAACAGCTTGGCACAACCTTTTCAGTTGGCGCGATCAGCGAAGCTCAAACGAAAGTCGCTTCAATGCTAACGCCATTACATCAAGCGATAAAACAAGCATTAAAGAAAGCGCCTTTGATTCATGCTGACGAGACCTCTCATCACAGAAATGATGAACAAAGCCTTCGCTGGTGTTGGTTAGTGGCAAGTGATGACCTTGTCTATGAGCAAATACTTTATTCGCGCTCGACCTCATCAGCGAAAAAGGTCATTGATGAAGACTATGCAGGCATTGTGGTCAGCGACCAGTGCCCTAGCTATAACTGGATAGCCGCAGACCGTCATCAGTTATGTTGGGCACATGTGAAGCGTAACCTTCAGCAAATGGCGGATTATAGTGGCGGTGGCCACACCGCTTATATTGGCTGACATCTTTGTTTGCTGACGAACGCCATTTTCCATACTCGGCATCGTTATGAACAAGATGAGTTAAATTATGCGCTATACTTACGAAGAATGCGTAGGTTGCAGAAATCGTTCGATCATTGGTTGAGCAAAGGGACTGATGTCATGGTCAAGCGATATCGGGGGCGATGCAAGTTACTGCTCAAACATAGAGAGAGCTTGTGGGTTTTCCTCAAGAAAGTGTCAATCCCCTTAACCAATAATGAAGCTGAGCGATGTATTAGAGGTTTTGTAATCTAAAGGAAAATCAGCTTCGGAACGACCTCGGATGCAGGCGATAAATTCCGCAGTAGGATACATACCCTCATAGAAACCTGCAAAAAACGTGGCTTATCGGTAATGTCAGTGTTGAGTGAGATCATCACGGCTGTTGTGGCGAAGAGAGCGTACCCCAACGTCTTTGACTTATAAACCACACCGTTCTCTTCAAGCATGGTAAGTCAAGATAACTCGGTGAACGTGTACCTTATTGAGTGGGGATATATTTGTAAAAAACTTAGAGCAAGCCTCCAAGACACCGATCTATAAGGAGTACACATTATCCAGTTCTAACGCTTTACTTACCTTCACAGCAAAGGTGGTTATTTTACCCTCATCAAGCGGTATGAAATCTCCCCCATTGGTAATTCGATGACTTGAGATATTCCCATCTTATCGACACGTTTGAGCATATCCTCACTATATCCGCGCTTTTTCATCCACTCTAAAGGCTCCTTAAAACCGTCTTCGTTGATGACAAATGATTGATCTGTAATTGCTTCTTCTACGATATGGACAACCCAAATACGAGATTGAAAGTCTAAGATCTCATTGAGGAAGGATTTTATAGATGTGAGGAGTTTGAAAGTCATAATGTGCCGAGGTTGTATGTTCGAAGTAGGTAAGGCATATCTATCTTATCAGATAGTGTACAGGAACTTTTTTGTTACTCAATGGAGTTGGTTACGTTTAAGGTAGAATGTGATGCTTAGAGTGAAAGCGACATCATCACATCGTCGTTGAGAAGAAAGCGTAGTTGGAGGTCTTTGTACTATAAACCCCATCGAGCTATTCAGACATAGTAAGTCAAGAGATCTAGGTGAATTAAATAAAAAATCGCATAGTTCCTCCCTATGCGATTTTAATTAATATCATCTCCGAAACGTAAGGGTTATTTGCCTAAAACAACCATCACTTTACGTTTCTTATCTCCTGAGAAAGGACGGCGACCGTGCATTGCAAGGTTATTATCAACTAGCGCTACATCTCCAGCCTGCCAGTTAAGATCAAATGACAACTCTTCGGAAACCTTAGAAATCGTCTTTAAAAATGATTTAGGAATTTCAGAATCATCTCCAAAGCACAATGCTTTTGAAGGGTTCTCTTTAACGCCTTCCCACCCCTCAAATGCAGCAATAATTTGGTTGAAGAATACTTTACGACCATCAGCGACAGTTTTGATCCCTGCTAAAGCACCCGTTTGGACTAACAAGTCACCATTGTCTTGCCATTTCCACGTGTAACCTAGCTCCTTCAATTTAGCTTCAGCCTGCAGCTCGTTTTCTACGCTAAGGGTACTTAGCCAGCTGCGACCTTGCGCTGATTCAGCACAATCACCACCAGGCATAGTTGTTGTGTACTTAATTCCAATTTCCTCTAGCTTATTCGTTAGTTCAGGCTCAACTTTGATTAGCTCGTTATATATCATGTCTGAACGGCACAACACGGTCGCACCACCGTGCTCCGCTGGGCTCTCGCAAAATAGTGAAATACGGTTAGGATAAACAGGTGTTTGTGCCATCTCGTTATGCAAATTGATAGCGACCTCTTTTGGCCCTTCATTAGCCGTAAATACGAGGTCCGTAAAATTAATACGAACAGCATTCGACAACGACTCTTTATACGTAAAATTCTCATATCCAAATGAAGCGAAGAAAGCATCGTAACTTTCTGCATCTACAACAGGGAAACCGCGGAAAAGGATAGCTCCAGTACACAATAATTCTTTTTCTAGAACTTCTCGGTTTAACTCTATCCATGCTTTAGCTTCAGCTAATGTTTTTACTGAGGCATCATTCTCGATAACCGTTGGAAATTTTTTTACATCAAACTCAAGTGCGTTTGAAATATTATTTAGTTCGGCCATGACTAGTCCCTTAATCGTAAATTGGTGAGAAGTGATTAAATGCTGCTTCGCAAAAATCACCAGGATCGTTAAAGCGACGGTTGATGTTTAGAGCTGAAATTGACTCTATTTCACGGTCCGTGAGTTCAAAATCAAAAATAGAAATATTCTCTTTCAAACGCTCTACTTTTGAACTCTTTGGAATTATGGTACAACCACGCTGAACTCCCCAACGTAAAGCGACTTGTGCAGGTGTTTTTCCATGTTCTTTCGCTGCTTTGATAATCACGTCTTGCTCTAAAATCGACTCCAACTTGTCTGCCATATTCAATTCTAAATACGATAGAGCCCCCAACGGAGAGAAAGTTGTTACAGAAATACCATAGCTTTTTGCCAGCTTAATCAAACGCTCTTGAGTGAGATATGGGTGAGATTCAATTTGTAATTCGCTAGGCTTAATATTTGCGTAAGCCATAAGGTCATTAAGCAACCCTGAATTATAATTACATACACCAATATTCTTGACGAGCCCAACTTCAACCAACTCTTCCATTGCTTGCCAAGTTTCGAACAAAGGCACAGGCTCAGTCTTCATCTTCGGCTCCTCTGCTTGAGGATCGAAGATCCACTCTGGCGGGTAACGAGTTTCAAATGGGACGAAAGGCTGTGCAATAGGAAAATGCATAAGATAAGAATCTAAATAATCTATGCCAAGATCTTCAAGTGTACGCTTTAAAGCAGGAAGGACATGTTCTTTCTTATGATAAGTATTCCAAAGCTTTGAGGTTATCCACAGATCTTGACGCTTTACGATACCCTCTTCAAGAGCGCGCTTAATTCCCAGCCCCACCTCTTTCTCGTTACCATAATCGCATGCGCTATCAAGTAATCGATAACCAATTTTAATCGCGTTATAAACCGTTTCAGCACATTGATCTTTTTCAATCTTCCACAACCCTAAGCCTACTTTAGGGATTCCATAGTTGTCGCTCATTATTATTCCTTTTTAGATATGTTGCTCTATTTTTATTTTGAGCTTATTTTAAATATTAAATTAACCTCAAGCTTAAGTGTTAAACTTTCGCCTGTCTTTTAGTTAACATTCAATGACTAGGTACTTTGACGGAGTTTTGATATTCTTCTTATTTCATCAGCAATAGTATGAACATTCAAAAATACAACTTGTATATGATTATCCAGGAGTCTAATAAATCCTAGCGCTCCTTGTCGTCGTAATAACTTTTCATTGACAGAGTCCATGTCTTTCACTTGTATACGTAATCGAGTAGCGCAATTATCGATTTGTCCTTCTACGATATTATCGACACCTCCAAGACCTAAAATTATCTTATTTGATTTAGCTGTCAGGTTACCTTTATCTTTAATCATATTTATCTCACCAATGAAAATCTTTAAAAGAAACATTTCATATATTCATTCGATGTTTCTTTATTAAAAAAATTTAACCAACTACTGGTTATTACATAACACCAACTAACCGAGGAAGACCAATGACTAATTGAGGAAAGCATGAAATAACAAAAATAAGAGCCATCTCTACCATTAGGAATGGGATTATCTTCTTAGAAATTTCAGAAACTGAAACTTTTGATACACCAGATGCAACAAACAGAACTAAACCCATTGGTGGTGTTGCTAAACCGATTGATAGGTTTGCACACATCACTACACCAAAGTGAACAGGGTCAATACCCGCATTGATCATGATGGGCGCAAATATAGGGGCGAAAATAAGAATTGCAGGGCCTGCATCTAAGAACATGCCAATAAGGAACAGTAGAACATTAATAATTGCGAAGAGTATGTAAGGGTTGTCCGTAATACCATTCATAAAATCAGCGACCATGTTCGATACACCTGATAGGCTGATGATCGAAGCAAAGCCACTTGCGGCCGCAACAATTATTAAGATCGATGCTGCATTGACCGCCACTTTCGCAAACAGCGCGTAAGTGGCTTTTACGTTGGTTGCCCGGATAATAAATAGAGAGACACAGATAGCATAAGCAACTGCAACCGCTGCAGCTTCAGTTGGTGTGAATATGCCGCCATAAATACCACCTAAAATAATAACCGGTGTCATCAATGGAAGAATCGCAAGCTTAAACGCTTGGTGACGCTCCATTGCTGGTGCTCGCTCCATTGGTTGCACTGCTGGGTATTTACGAATCTGATAGCGATTCATCAACATCAAGCCAATACAGAGAAGAATGCCCGGAGTGACACCGGCTAGAAACATTGCAGCAACTGACGTGTTCATTACAAACGCGTAGATGAGCATGATACCTGAAGGCGGAATAATATTACCTAACACAGTAGCTGCCGCAGTCAGTGCTGCTGCATAACCCGTGTCATAATTATATTTTTTCATTTCGGGGATCAGCATTCCGCCAATCGCAGATGTTGCTGCTACCGCTGAACCCGTTAGAGCACCAAAAATGGTTGAAGCGAGAATCACTACATGCCCTAAACCACCTCGAAAATGCTGAACCATGGTTTGTGCGAAAGCGATAATACGTGGCGTAATGCCACCTATGGTCATACATTCACCAGCTAACATAAAAAATGGTAGGGCTAAAAGTAAAAAGCTATCTAGCCCAGAATATAAACGCTGATAAAGCATATTAGCAAACAGCATTTGATCATTTTGAAACAGTGTAATGATTGGCGATAATCCTAGAGTGAACAGAACAGGTACACCTAAAATCAATAACGCAAGAAAATATACTAAGAAAACTGGGGGAAACATGTACTACTCCCTATGGCGTAGATTTCAATTCAAGCTGCTCTTCTTGAACAACGGAATCAATTTCAATTTTAGAACACTCCAACATCTCTGCCGTTTTGGCTGTCTGAGATACATCATCAAAGTCACCCAAAATGGCACGGACACAACCCACGCTTTTTTGTAGAGCATATAACATAGTGACAATCATCATGACAGGAGGTGCGATGTAAACAAAATACATTTGGATTGGTAAACTATCAGCCATTACTGAGCCTGTATTGAAGAAATTCCAACCAAACCGAACCCAAACAGAGAACACAAGTATCGCTGCGATATGGCCCAAAAGAGACAATACAGCGAAAACACGTGGCGATTTTTTCTCGACAATTTCTGTCACGAAAGTCATCGCAATATTTTTATCGGTTAAGTAGACGAAGGGTAAACACAGATAAGTCATATAAATCATGAGAAATCGAGAAAACTCATCCGTCCAACTGAGCGGAACGTTGAATACGTAACGAAACAGAACTTGTGCTATAACAATCACTGTCATCAATAGTAATAAAAAACCAGCCATATTACGGAGAAACTTAGCTAGAGGTGTTGTTACTGTATTCAATGCTTTTTCAATGGCTCTTAACATAGAATCACCATAAGAATTATTATTGTGATCGTTATAAAACGACACATAGTTTTAATGGGAGCGTATTTATAACTCAGGCTCGTACTTATAACCGTGATTTCTTTCACACCGTAAAAAAATGTAATGCCTTTGTTACAATTGCGTTATTTAGAATCTATCTTACCGCTTGCAACAAACAGATGAATTTCTTGTTGTACCTTGAGGGAAACTCACAACTTTCTGCTCAAGTATGGTATTTAAGTAATCCGTCACCATTTCCTGCTCCTCTTGGCTCATGTAGAGTCCAAGTTTGGTACGACGCCACAGCATATCTTCTGAAGTCTGTGACATTTCTCGAGTGATTAGGTAGTCGATTTCACGCTGGTAAACACCGTGAGCTTCTGAAGAGAACTTCTTGCCAAGGTCCTCTTCACAAGTCACTCCGGCTAACAGATCCCATGTCTGCGTACCAAATTGCGTGATGTAGCGAAGCAGTAAACCTTTTGAAGCCCAAGGGTACTTAGAGTTCATCATCTCAGCCAGTTGTTCACGGCTGCAGCTAAAGTTACCGCCCGGTAGCGTATCTGTTGCTGTCCATGCTGGCCCCATATTCGATAAGAAAGGTTCTAGTTTCTTCAATGCGGCTTCACCAAGCTTGCGGTAAGTGGTGAGTTTGCCACCAAATACAGACAGTAATGGTGCTTGTTCAAGTTCAGCATCCAGCTCAAGAGTGTAGTCACGAGTAATCGCTTGTGGAGAGTCAGATTCATCATCACACAGTGGTCTCACGCCGCTGTAAGTCCAAACCACATCTTCAGCGGTTATCTGCTGAACAAAATGCTGATTTACAATGTCGATTAGGTAATCCACTTCATCATCCGAGATCGCTACTTCGCGAGGATCGCCTTTGTGCTCAACATCTGTTGTACCGATAATCGAGAACTTATCTAGGTAAGGGATCATAAAGACAATACGATTATCTTTGTTTTGAAGAATATACGCTTGAGGCTCGTCATGAATGCGAGGCACGACAATGTGCGAGCCTTTGATGAGACGAATATTACGTGGTGATTCCTGCTCAAGACCATCATCAAAGAACTGTTTCACCCAAGGACCAGTCGCGTTCACTAGTGCTTTCGCTTTACGTTCGAATGTTTGGCCGGTCATCACATCGCGAATTGTTACGCTCCATACACCACCTTCTCTGCGTGCAGCTTCTACGCGGCAGTAGTTGCGCGTTTCAGCGCCATTTTCTTTTGCTGCCAGTACATTGAGCAGTACCATTCGAGCATCGTCAACCCAACAGTCTGAGTATTCGAAACCGACTTTCACCTCTGGTTTCAATAAGCCTGATTGCGCTAGGTTGACTGTTTTACTTGCTGGAAGTGTAGTTCGTTTACCCAAATTATCGTAAAGGAATAGGCCACAGCGAATCATCCACGCAGGGCGCAAGAACGGGCGATGTGGTAAACGAAAACGCATAGGTTGTGCGATATGTGGCGCTTTTCTTAGTAGAACTTCACGCTCTGCTAGCGCTTCTGATACTAAACGAAATTCGTAGTGTTCTAGGTAGCGCAAGCCACCGTGAATAAGTTTTGAGCTTGCAGATGACGTTGCTGATGCGTAATCATTAGCTTCATACAAGCCTACCGTTAGGCCGCGTCCAGCGGCATCTGCTGCGATACCAGCGCCATTAATACCGCCACCGATAACGATCAAATCTAAAATGGAGGGTGAACCATTATTTGTATTATGTTGTTGAGCACTCATATTTTGACCCCAGTGAGCGAACGAGCATTTAAAAACTCATCAAACCTTACTTCACCTCCCCCACAGAGTCACTATTTGTTTTCGATTTCACTCAACTTCGTGACTTGGAACATAAAAATCGTTAGCCAGTATCGAATAAACACACAATAGAACACAACATTTGAATGAAAATCCCTTTTTCTTATAAAATCGAACGAAAACGAACGTGAGTGGCTAATTTTCTATATCCATATCTACTCTGAAGGGGCTGTTCTGGTATCAATCACTTCCAGTGTAATATCAGCACCTTTAAGAATGCTCTGAATCTCTTTCGGTGGTTGCTGGTTGGTGAAAACCATATGTGCCTGGTTAATATTGCCTAATTTCACCATCGCGTTACGACCGAACTTAGAGTGATCAACAGCAATAAAAATACTGCGACTATTCTCAATGATGGCTTGTTTCACTCGCACTTCGTGGTAATCAAAATCGAGCAGTGAGCCATCGAAGTCGATACCGCTGATACCTAGGATGCCAAAGTCCAAGCGGAATTGTTCAACGAAATCGAGCGTCGCTTCGCCCATAATTCCGCCATCTTTATTGCGTACTTCTCCACCTGCGAGAATCACCTTGATTTCAGGGTTAGTCAGTAGAATCGTCGCCACATTGATGTTATTAGTCACAACGCTCAGTTGCTTGTGGTTTTTGTTGAGTGCGCGCGCTATAGCTTCAGGGGTAGTACCGATATCGATGAACAGCGTCGAGCCATCAGGAATGTATTTGACCACTTCGTCAGCGATGATGTCTTTTTCGTTGAAATTGAGCGCCTTACGCGTGTTGTAAGAGGTGTTTTCTGAGCTTAGAGGAATAGTGGCACCACCGTGATAACGGCGGATTTGGTTGCTATCTGCGAGTTCATTGAGATCGCGTCGAATGGTTTGCGGACTTACATCAAATTTTTCAACCAGTTCGTCTGTGCTGACGTATCCCTGTGTTTTCACCAGCTCGACAATCTGTTGGTGTCTTGATATCTGCTTCACTTATTGCTCCCCTATGTTGATATTGTTCTACAAAACTAATTTCGAAAATATAATCACTCTATTGTGCGCGAATTGGCGTAATGTGAGTAGTTTTAATCGTGAGTTATCGGAGCTAAAACGCCCAAAGAGCACGACAAGCGTGCTCTTTGGGCGTTTCGTTTAGTGATTTTGGTTAAGCCACTCTCGGTTTATAATCAATTAACCTTCGCTTTCTTCATCATCTTGAAGCTCTGACCATACTAGAGCACACTTGATTGCACGCTTCCAACCTTTGTAGCGACGATTACGTTTTTCTTCGTCATGGTGAGGCTCGAATGTACGATCAAGAACAGCTTTACCTTGAAGCTCATCGATGCTATCCCAGAAACCAACCGCAAGACCTGCAAGGTAAGCTGCACCTAACGCCGTTACTTCGGTGACTTCAGGGCGGTGAACTTCTGTATCTAGAACGTCAGATTGGAACTGCATTAAGAAGTTGTTCGCTACCGCGCCCCCATCAACTCGTAGGTTTGCTAGCTTGATGCCTGAGTCAGCTTGCATTGCGTCTAGTACGTCGCGAGTTTGGTAAGCGATACCTTCCAGTGTTGCACGAATGATGTGGTTAGAGCTAACACCACGAGTTAGACCAACAATAGTACCGCGAGCGTAAGCATCCCAGTATGGTGCGCCTAAACCGGTAAATGCAGGAACAACGTAAACACCGTTTGATGTATCTACTTTTGTTGCAAAGTACTCAGAGTCTTTCGCATCAGCTAGCAGCTTCATTTCATCACGCAGCCATTGAATCGATGCGCCCCCCATGAACACAGCACCTTCCAGCGCGTAAGCTGGTTCACCTTTCGGGCCACACGCTAGTGTCGTCAGTAGGCCATTTTTCGATGTGACTTTCTCTTGCCCCGTGTTCATGAGAAGAAAGCAACCTGTACCGTAGGTGTTCTTCGCTTGACCCGCTTCCACACACATTTGACCGTAAAGTGCTGCCTGTTGGTCACCTGCGATACCTGCGATTGGAATACGAGTACCGCCTTTACCACCTAGATTAGTTTGACCGTAAACCTCAGAAGAGCGTTTCACTTCAGGCATCATTGATGCGGGAATACCCATCTCGTTTAGTAGTTTGCTGTCCCAACATAAGTCGTTGATGTTAAAGAGCATAGTACGTGATGCGTTGGTGTAATCCGTTACGTGAACGCGGCCTTGAGTCATCTTCCAAACTAGCCAAGTATCAACTGTACCAAACAGTAGCTTTCCAGCATCAGCGTCTTCGCGAGCACCTTCAACGTTGTCTAGAATCCATTTTACTTTGGTGCCAGAGAAGTACGGATCAAGGACAAGGCCCGTATTGTCACGTATGTAGTCTTCTAGGCCACGTGCTTTTAGGTCTTCACAGAGGCCAGCAGTACGACGACATTGCCATACGATTGCGTTGTAAACGGGTTTGCCCGTATCTTTGTTCCAAACTATTGTTGTTTCACGTTGGTTGGTGATACCGATACCAGCAAGCTCGTCACTGCGGATACCTGCTTTCGCTAGTGCTTCTACTAGAGTTGAGCTTTGTGTTGCCCAAATCTCCATTGGATCGTGCTCTACCCAGCCTGCTTTTGGATAGATTTGAGTAAACTCTCGTTGAGAAGAGCTAACAATGTTCGCATCATGGTCGAGGATAACTGCGCGAGAGCTTGTCGTACCTTGGTCTAGCGCTACAATGTATTTTTGCTCGGTCATGGTAAGAATAATCCTTTTTGTTTCATTATTCTGTGGATACAGAAAACAACGACTTTGTCTGTGAATAAATGCCTAAACTGTTTATTTTTCTATCAACACTTTAGCGTTTTAACAGTCGTACCCCCTGTCATTCTCAGGGGAGTCCTTTAGCTTTTCTACACCCCCCCTAGATAAGTAGGGGCTAATTATTAGATATTATTTATACTGGCTAGTAACGCAGAATATTGCGATTGCTTACGATAGAACACCGGAGGCTGACCGATTGGCGCCTCCACATTGACCCAGCCACCGGTGAAGGTTTCGCCAGACCACACGTGTACCCAGTCATCTTCTGGTAGGTACAGCTCTTTAATACTCTCGCCTTGATTATAAACAGGTGCAACTAAAAGATCGCGACCAAACAAATATTGATACTGAATTTGATATGCTTCTGAATCTTGGTCATAGTGCATAAATAATGGACGCTGTACTGGAATGCCTTTTGTAGCGTTTTCTTCAACAGCTGCTTTAATATATGGCTTCAGACACTTATAGATCTTAGTCATTCGAGCAAGGTGCGCAATGGTTTCAGGGTCGGTGTCAAACTGATGGTTATCACCCGGACGGTTACCCTCATGACTGCGCATAATCGGGGTAAAAGCGGCCATTTCAGTCCAACGCTGGAACAACTCTTTTGAGCGAGTATTGCCATGCAATGTAGTGTAGCCACCAATATCACTGTGACTGATACCGTTACCCATCAGTCCCGCAGAAAGCGCTGCCGGTATTACTGAAGCCAAGCCATCATCTTTCTCCCAAATCACCGACTGGTCACCCGCCCACAAAGCATGACAGTAGCCTTGAATTCCCGTACCACCAGCTCGCATAAAGAACAGAATATCATCAGTTTTGCCCGCTTCTTCAATCGCTTCATGCTGCACTTTCGCCCAGCGGCATGGCCATTTATTGTGCTCGATCTCTGCGCTTACACCGTTAAAAAGTGAACAGTCTGTTGGTAAATATTCACCGAAATCCCCCATCCAACCATCGAGACCAAATTCAATCATGTTCTTCTGGATCACACCTTTGTACCATTCGCATGCGTCTGGGTTAGTGAAATCAACAACGCCACAGTAAAACTCACCGAAATCGACAACGTATTTTGAGCCGTCGTCTTGGGTTGCTAAATATCCTTTCTCAAACGCTTCTTCGTACAAAGGGAAGTCTTCAAGCACGTATGGATTGATGTAGCCAAGGAATCGAATTCCTTCTTCTTTTAGCTGATGTATTTTCGTATCAAGTTGTGGGTAGAGCTCAGCATTCCATTTCCAATCCCATTGTAAGCGCTTACCAAACGAAGTCATCTTAATGCCTTGCCAGTCCTGACACCATACACCTGCAATCTCAACCCCCGCTTCTTTTGCCGCAGCAACTTTCTCAACAGTGATTTCAGTACCACCTTGGATGCCAAGAATCACACCATTGTAAACCCACTCGGGCAGAGCTGGCTGACGACCAAATACATCGGTGATGTTGGTCATTAGGGCAGGGAATGACTCTTCCGAATCAAATAATAGGTATTCTGGGATGTTCCAGCATTGCAACTCGTGATATTGCGAGTGACTAAAATCAAAGTCTGCGTAAGCTGTAGTTTCTAGATGGCAAAAGTACTTTTTGTCCGAGATAAAGGTTGGTTGTGGGTAGTTAGTGTTGTAATAGTCGCCCCCCGCTCTATCTTTTACGTCCGCTTGCCATGTGGTGTAGGTGTTTTTGTTACGGCCAACGCCCGGCTCTGAGCTCCAGAGCGGGAAGTTTTTGCCTCTCAGGTTTAGGTAACTTAGTTGCTCACCACAGCCATATACAGCTTCGCTCTCTGTCGCAGCAACACGAATCCAAAAACGGTTGTATTTATCATCAAGTGCTCTAAATTCTGCTTTTAATCGAGCCTCTTGAGTTTCTATAACGCGCATTTCTAATGCGGCTTCCCCATCAAAAAGAAAAGTAATCACAACCTGATTATCAGCACGCTCTTCAATGCTGAATTTTTTCAGAGGTAGACGTTCAGATACATAATCTGATATATCAAAGTTACCACGATACATATCGAATACACCTTGGCCAATACCAAGATATAGTGCAGGGCTTACTTCTGTGTGCTCAAAGACAGTTTTGTTTTTATGGCTAATCGTGAAGCCATTGAGGGTTTGAACAAATTTCATTGGGAAAAATCCAAAAATTATCGGAAATAGAGACGTAATGAGAAGAATTAGGTCCGCCTAGTTTGATTCTGTGAATACAGAAAACTACGGGGTTACCTGTTGATGTTTGTCATTTGGTTCTACGCTTTAGCGTTTTCATGGTGATTACCCTGAGCATACCCAGGGTAATCGTCACATTAGAGATAAGCGGGTAATCAAATAAGATTAAACGATTTAGTTATACGAAAATCATTATTTGAACTGAATGTCGTATTCCGCTTTAAACTGCATTTCACAGGTATTAATTTCTTTCTGGAATCGATCCATCCACTTCTGACCTTCTGCACCTGTTGTCTTAAGGAAGGTGGCTTTCACAGGCTCTGATGCAGCTTTAAATGCATCTTTCTCTTTGGCTGATGGATTGTAAACCTGACCGCCTGCTTTCTTAAACTCTTCGTAAGCTCCGAACTCTTTATGTTTCGGGTATGCTCTTAGGTATTGGCTTTGTGCTGCGATACCATCAACGACCACCTGTTTAAGGTCGTCGGGGAAGGACTTAAATTTACTATCATTCATTACCCACGCCCCGCCCATATATCCGTGGCCATCTAGGATCATGTAATCCAAGCTTTCGTGAAACTTGTTCATGATGATGTCTACAATTCCGTTTTTCGTGCCATCAACTACACCTGTTGATAGTGCCGTGTAAACCTCTGGCCATGCGATTGGCGTTGGTGCACCACCAAGCTCTTTCACTAGATCTTGCTGAACTTTTGCAGGTACAGTTCGTAGCTTAAGGCCCTTCACATCATCAGGTTTTTTCACCTGTTTTTTCGTCGTTGCGATGTTACGCCAACCACCAGAGTTTGATACTGCCATCAGACGAACATTTGGCGCCTTATTTAAAAGCTCACCACGGACATCACCAATAAATTCTTGATTGTCGTAAACACACTCGGCAACTCGGTCACTTGGTAGCATGTATGGTAAATCGAAGGCTCCTACTGGCTGCCAAAAGTTACCGAGTTCAGGAATCGTAGTTTGAAAGTAGTCAAACATGCCAGCCTGTACACCCGCGATACACTCTTTAGCCGTGCCACAAAGTTGGCCAGATGGATAGATGTCGACTTGAATCTGACCATTTGAACGTGACTCAACAAAATTCTTAAAAACCAATAAAGATTGATGATTGTAACCGTCTGTTGTCGTTACGTGAGGGACTGTAAGTTTGTATTCTGCCGCACTTACTGAGCCGGCAGTAAAAAGAGAGGCTGCCGCGAAGCCAAGTAGTGTTTTTTTCATGAGATTTCCTTTCGCATTATGAGTTTCGACTCTTCCTATGTTTTTATTGGGGAGGAGCATGTTGTTTCTTATTGTTTGGTTAACAAGTCTGACTTTGTGATTTTTGTTCTCGCTTTAATCGGAAAATGGTGATGCATAAGATAATGGAATTAAAGATATCATTAATAAAACCACCGTAAGAACCCACAACAAATGCATTAACCAGCCAGATCAGTGTGCAAACAAGAAATGCGATTCTCATTCTCATCCCATGAGCACAGAATAGGGCATAGCAACTTATGGTTGAGGCAATAGCAGGGAGAAGATCACGAGGCTCCGAATAAAAATAAATGCTGATTACGATTTGTACGACAAAGAATATCCCGAAAACTTTGAGGCCTTTAAATTTCAATGACACCAACGCACGGAAGGAGTTCACAAATAGATTCAATCCAGCAACCAAGGCTCCAAGTAAAGTAAAATGAATAGAGAAAATTAAGCAAGAGAGACAGATTAATGCACGCATACGATTATCGTTAACCGTAGATGTGGCCATTAGGTTAAATCCTAGTGCAACAAATCCAAGAGCTTGAATTAGGAGCTCATTCATTAATAAAAGTCCTGCTTGCCTAAAGTATCAATTGATGATTCATATTTTCCTAGGTATCCAGGAACACCCTCGAAATTTTCTGCATTGATAGAACGAAAATCAATCACTAATCAATGTCGAACAATGTTTACTTCCTTACACACAACGGACTATAAAAAAGAAACTATATTAATTATAATGAAACAAATTCAGCTTTTGATTCCAAGACGGAATGGATATAGATTTACTTCGCACTTTTTGCCAAATCGCCGACGACAATAATTTTCGTGTTGCCGCGAAGCACCTACATATCACTCAATCTGCTCTAACTAAGAAGGTCAAACGTCTTGAGGAGCAGCTTAATGTGGTATTATTTGATCGCGGTCGCCATGGAGCAGAGTTAACCCAGATGGGTAGAATTTTATTGCCAGAAGCCAAGCGGCTGCAGAAGGGATTTGAATCCTTTTGCACCCTCTCGACCTTTGTAGCGGAAGGTACATTAGGACACCTAAACATCGGTTTTGGCATCTCATCTTTTCATGAGGCGCCGAATTACATTGCACGCTTCAAGCAAAACTATCCTAATGTTCATATTTGCCTGAACGATTACCCATCACATAAGCTAGCTGAAGAGCTTTTGCTCGGCAATCTACAGTTGGGATTTGACCGTTTACCTGTGGAACCTCCATTAACCGCGATTCCACTATACTCAGATCAGCTTGCCATCGCCATTCATGAGAAAGAGCTGATCGATGAAGATAACTTGTGGGCATCACTCAGCCATCACTGTTATTTAGGGTTGAGTCGCAGTAAGAACCCAACAATGGATAAGCACATCACAGCTTACCTATGGGAAGTACAACAGCGACCAGCCGTTGTAGAAGAGACCGATGACATCATTACTCTACTTGCCTTGGTGTCTGCACGCTTAGGATATACCATCATTCCAGCAAGCGTGTCTCGTATTAGTCAGCCACAGATCAGATTCATCCCACTCTCAGGCAAACACGCCGAATGGTCAGTAGGTTTGTTATGGAACTCAGACTGTTTCGAGCCGGTACGTGAAAAGTTTATTCAAACCGTCATTGATAACAAAGGCGATTCTGTCGCAAATGTAAAATGTCGTTAGAGGGGCTAGCTCCCGCCATTCTCCGGTTTAAGTTTTTCAGATAGAACATAATCCCTAAAATGACGGCACCTGTAGATTCATGGATACGAAGAGCTTGAGAGATCATAATCGGGATCCAACCCTCGGAAGCCAGCAAGACAGCTTTTATACGGTCGTATATTCGACGAGCACGCAAGTATTGTGCATCTGTTCGGAGTTGTTGCTTTTGCTCAGGAGTCAGTACAATTTTCATGGTGAGTAGCATGATCCTGATTTAATGAGAAATCAAGCATCTTCAATGATCACGGTATATTTTAGTTATTAATAAAACCGGTACTCTATGTGCTTGTTTTTTTAATTATATCAAATCGCTATTCGTTTCCCTCAACCTGGGTCATGACTCCAATCTGTTGATTAATAGTAAAACTCTAGTTCGATAAAGGTGCCGATGACCTTATCGTGCATTTTTTCTGATCTCGAGAAGCCGATAGTTTTTCGAACGAGTCTCTTTAAGCGAGTTCTCAGGGTAAGATTGTTCTTTCTATCCTTTGTGTATACCGCTTGCCGATGATGTGTTTTTCTCTCGGTAAGTTCGCTGAATAAACGCGGTAGTCAGCTGTACCATAAAAAGGAATGGTAAACTTCGATAGAAGACGTTGTAGTTGATTAAATGCCTCGCTGTCTCTTTTTCCAAAAGCGTGGGCAATGATGCGTTTATACCTAGGCTCCCAAGCATACCAAAGCCAACGTTGATTTTTCTTATTACCAACAAACGACCATTGTTCATCGACCTCACATAGTCAACTCAATGTTAGCGATATCAAAAGGTATTGTCGTTACTTGTCTAGGTGAGAGTTTTTAAAGTGCGTAAAACGGCGTTGTAAGCGACTTTCAACACTCGGCCAGTATCTCTAACACCAGAGCTATTCATTACCATTTCAAGAATTTTATCTTTAACGCCAGGCTTACTTGCTTCGTAAGCATAATCGATTTGAAAAGTACGCTGACAATCGAGGCATCGAAAGCGTTGATAGTCAGCAACCCCTTTACCATGTTTTCGAACAGCATTGCTCTGACTGCAAAATCGACAATTAACCTGAATAGTTGCCATGTGCGGGTTTTCCTCAAGAAAACATCAATCCCCTTAACCAATAATGAAGCTGAGCGATGTATTAGAGGTTTTGTCATTCAAAGAAAAATCGTAAGTGTTCACCAAGCCCTATTGACATAAAAAGTGTGACCTTACGCAATTGATCCCACTGTGGGTCTTGAGTGATCATTCTGGGAAGCCATTATGGTTTCATGACTAGAAAGAAATCACCTAAATACCAAGAAGCACCACCTGAAGTCTCAGATTTGAATGAGGCTAAGGTGCTTATTGA
>NZ_JACJFF010000009.1:0-86512 GCF_014164465.1 Vibrio sp. SG41-7
GCCTGGCTTCCCTACTTCATCGCCGATTTTAACCATCGCTTTGCTAAGCCCGCTCAATACCCAAAAGACATGCATCGTCCGGTTCGAGAGTCCAAGCAAGAACTCGACGATATTTTCAGTTGGCAAGAAACTCGTAAGCTCTCAAAGTCACTGACATTTCAATACGATAAAGTGATTTATCTCATTGAGCCTACCGAAGAAAACAGCCGATTAACGCACGAAAACGTCAAGATACTCGACTACCCAAACGGTGAAATCGCCATCCAATACGGGCATCGAAAACTCGAATTCAAAACCTTCGACAAACTCGAGCACGTTCAACAAACCCAAATCGTCGACAACAAACGCCTCGGCCAAGTTTTAAAATTTGCTCAGCAACAACAAGAAGAATTCGAACAACAACAGCAACGAACCCGCAGTAAGAAAGCGCCCAAGCGCCGTGCACAACAAAGAGCCCTTCAAACAGCGCCTCGAGCCATCAACCCTGTCCTCATCGAACCATTCAAATCTTCCAGTCGAAAGACCTAACAAGGGGACATTTCTATTTGGGGCAAATGAGGACATTTTAAAATGGGATTGACAGAGCTTGTTAGAGCAATTTAGTAATGTCCGGTTTGACCCATTTAAAAATGTCCTCCTAAGCTTACCTATATTGGTCTGCTTAGGAGTTATCCGGATGCTTATTACTATAAGTGAAAAAGATATTGTTCCGTCTGTCTAACTTACAACTTCTTGTACTAATGATTCACCGCGCTGTGTGTAAACCTTGTGGGCATTGCTGTCGTTTCTTTTTCAGATTTCACACACGCCACCGTGTTTCTTGTTCGCTGCACACGTTGAATTCTGTTTTGAGTTATCTACTAAGCCAGTTAAGTTTTATCTCGCAGACTCACCAGTAAATTTTCATGCTGAGTTTTTAAACCAAACTTACAGCTTGCTCTAAGTTTGTGCTTGTTGGTTAGATTATTGGATTACTCTGTGTGTTGCTCAGATCTACGTAATGTCACGAACAGACATGTTCACATTGGCTAAGTCACTTTACTGAACTAACAAACATCCACGCTCGCGGTTATTTGCCCTTAGATCATCGCTGGAATGGATTTAGGGTTCACTTTGACCGTGCCACCTTGATCACGCCTGAATTTGCGACCAAACTTAACCTAACTAATCCTCAATAGTTTTGACTGATAATCTATAAGGCTATTTAGTCTTCGACTCTTAACACGACGTTGCCCTGCTCTAGCAGATCAGAAATCGCTTGTTGGTACGCTTCTTCGACAAGAGTTTGTTCCAAACGCGCTCATAATTAGGTAAGACTTGCTGCCGAAAGATAGTCGATACGCCGAAGCTCAATTCACCCTCAATACGGTGTCGTCGAATGGTGACCAATTTGGCCTCAGTCCATGAAGGCACTGGTTTGGTGGGACGTTGAGAATGAAGTGCTTTTTCTTTTTTCACCATGTCGAACCCTCGTCTTCGTAGACCATCAGCCTACCAGAGGTGGCAAAAACGCTTTACTGTTTACTCAGCAAAAATCGACGTAAATCTCGCTCAGCGCGCATGACAAACAAGATGTACACTTTGTCACCTTCTTGCTTGTAGAAAACCCGGCATGGATTCACTACGACTTCGCGATAATTGAGGTGGTCGAGCTCAGGAGGCAGACGCCCTGACTCAGGAAAATCGACGAGGCGTTCAACTTTGTCGAAGACGTTTTGAACGAGTTGTTTGGCTGCGACCAAATTTTCAAGAGCAATGTATTCCGCGATATCGTTAAGGTCAGATAACGCGGGCTCACTCCAAATCACTTCAGCCATTTTGACATCTTGTCTTTAGCTTCGTCATGACTCAGTTCCTTGCCTTCAGAAATGGCACGCTCACCGCGCGCGATCCCTTCAAGGATAGCCAAGCGGTTTTGCATAAACTGATAGTCGTCCACATCAACCAAATACGCAGAAGGTTTGCCATGCTCGGTGATCAACACGGGCTCTTTGGTGTCGTGCAGGTCGGCGAGGATTTTGGTCGCTTGACGCTTAAGGGAGGTAACGAGCTCGACTTTCATGAGAATGACTCCAAAAAAAATCAACTAAGTGACACTATTGTATCACTTTCCATCTGAAAAGTTTAGCGCAGAAAAAGACCGCGGATTACATCATACTCAATCATTTTGCTTATATTCTTCCAGAATGTTAGCTCGACCCTTTTAACGTGATCGCTTTCATAATTCAGTAAAAGTTCATCCGCGTACTTGATGCTGTGTGTATCTGTGATCCTATGGTAAGCCACTCTCATAAACAGTCCAGCGAAAGCAACTAATATTAAATACCAAGCCAAATTAGGAAGGCCAATCGTTAATTCAAAGAGTTCTGTCGTCGTAACTAGTGAGATGAGCGCCACACATAAAAAAGCTGCGGGCAAGGCTGACACCATATACAAGGTGAAGTTTTTTAGTGGTCTATAAAAGTACTCTCGCAACCGCTTTGTTTCATCAACATATTGATCTTTGAAGCGAAACTTTCCTTCTTCACAAACCAAGTACTGACCACCATCTTTGTACAATTCGACGGTACTAGTTGGCTTTTGACTTGATAGCAAAACACAGATTTCATCATAGTTGGCTTCATATTTAAAAAGTAACCGAAACTGTTGTTCGACAACCAATTTCGTTGCAGGGTTAACTGCTTTCTCAAAACTATGGAACAACAGCTCTAAGTTTTTCACCTTGAACTGCTTATGAGACGAAACAAGCTCATGAAAGAATTTCAAGAACGGTAACAGACCAACTAAAACGGCTATTGCTGCCCCAGTTGAAAACCAATCATTTTGTAATAAAGCCATACTTTCCACGCTGATATTAATCCAATATGTCAATTACCACTTAATGGAAGTCACATTCAAAGAAGACAGATTTTAAGCTCTCTATATTTTTTACATTCAAGTTAGCCAATGAAATCATTAAGTTAACTAGTTTTCCCGAGAGACCCCGTTGCAGTACTTCTTGATAGAACCGTGCTTATTACCATCAGAAATTATAAAGCGATCCAAGATTGAGAATCTAAGTTGATGGAGGATATTCGATAACACCCTATGAGCACATACATCACTGTTCGACATGTTATAACGCATTACAAATCAATCAAAAACTAAATGCTATATTATTTGGCCGCAACAGTACTTATATTTGTCCTTACTACCGCAAGGGCAATACTCGTTTCTAGAAGGTGTAAGAAACTTCGTTACCGGCTCATCTTTCTCATTAAGTTGCTGATTGTAAATTTGCTCTACGGTGTTGTTAATAATGATATTTATGTCTTGATCTGAAGACTTGCCCTGTAATAGCGGAGCAACCATCGTAAAAAACGTTAACAGTAAGGTAATAAATGCATACAATTCTGTACGTGTTTTAGGCAAATATGATGAGATACCGGATAACTCAGGTACCTCCTGTTCTATTTTGGTTTTTACTTCCTCACGACTTAACTTCTGCTCCCGAGCGTCATGAAGAACTTTTGTGTATTTTGCAAATTGCTCCAAAGTTTTTCTCGGTGCATCGAGAATTTCAATCACATTCCCTATAACATTAAATACACCATCAGGAATACTTCCTTGATTCCCACATTTAGGACATGGGCCTGATTTACACCCCTTCATAGATATCCCCGAGCAGTTTTCAAAATAAAAGCCTGACGGAAATGGAGTTCCACAACTATCACAAAAAGCAGGAATTACTGGCATATAGCCTCCTATTATCACTGCGAACCTTAAAGAAGTGTTACCACATAGCTCTCTATCTATCCTGAGCTAAGGAGAAAACATTATAATCATAAACCTTATTTATAACAGTGATTTAAATCATTGGATATCAAACTAGATGCTAATGTTAGAGTCTCTTATGAATAAAATGTAAAAAGAGCCACTTTTATAAGAAAGTAACTCCTTGGATTAATGATCTTTATCGGCGTTTCTTATAACGCTTTCAGGTCGTGTTAGCCTTTAGCACTCGCCCATTTCTAAGCGTGTATCCCTTCTTTAACTGGCCATTTTGCTTGCGGCCTTTTCACTTATAACCTTTCTTAACCATTCGGATCCTCCAGTTTTCGTATCCGTTGCTCTTGGTCTTGTTGCACTCGCTTTATCCAATTGATGTCCGTTTTCAAACCCGTAATCGTGCCAAGGCTTGATACTCCACCGACTACAAACCAATAAGGGTTAGGGATGTTCTGTAGAGCATTGAAGCCTTGTTCGACATATGGCGTGTAATTGGGAATGAAAGGCTCTCATAGACAACAAAGTGTTTCGATAAAACGAGTTCCAAAAAGTGACACTGCAACATAACAGCCCTCCACTTTAATTGATGAACAGTAACAGTGGCCTCATAACTCGTTGTCACAGCAAGCCATAAAACTCGCACACACTACTCTGATTACAACGAACCGAGCCACTTCAAATATAACTGTATAAATATACAGTTATATTGCTACCCCCGTAAAAACCGCACTTATTGAGCAAATAACATTCAGTATCAAGGCTCTGCGTTCGAATTTTAAACTTCCATTTGGTTAAATGAATCTCTTTCCTGTATAACCTCAGCTCTGCGTTAGTTCTAGGTATACCGATTCCACCTAAGGCGATACTCAAATAGAATATTCGATTGCGCCAACTCTAAGGCATTGCGCATTACATTCGAATCACATGTACGGGTTAGTATCATGAGCGACAAAGCATTCCGAAAACTCAACATATTCCTTTCGATTTTTTGCCTAGCAATCACGCTAGTGTCGTTGATCTCTTTTAATACGCTCATGAATAAGAGCTACGTTATTACACCCGACAAATACCCTACACGCGTTAACACAGACAGAGACCACGATGGTGGCACCGTAGGCTCATTACATAAGTCAGAAGATGGAATTGAGTTACAGTGTGACTTTGAACGGACCTATAGCTTACCCTTCTGTGAAATTGAATTCGTTATATCGATACAAGGTAAAGGGCTCGATCTCTCTACGTACGATTCGGTCACCATTAATATGGATTACCAAGGCCAAGAAGACCCAAGGTTTCGCTTCTACATTCGTAATTACGACAAGAATTACAGCGTGAAAGGCGATGCTATGTCGAATAAGTTCAATCGCTTAGACTTCTCGTTACCAGATAAAAACCACACGACTTAAACTACTTCAACGTTCCTTTTTGGTGGATTGATCATTACAACCAACCTATTACTAGTAGCGCGGTAGACATTACAAACGCGGTGTCTGTCGAGCTCGGGCTTGGAGCGAGCACGCTAGATGGACACCATTCACTTAAGATCTCGAGCATTGTTTTCCACGGTAAAGTCATCAGCAAAGCTTTGTTAGGTGAACTCTTAATTGGATTATGGGTGACCTATGCCATCTGTTATGTAGGCTGTGCATTACACATCGCACAGCGAAGCAAAACGCGCGCAGCAGAGCAACAACGCTATTTAACCCAAGAAATTGAAGATCTAAAGGTAAAGGCAACAACCGATCCGTTGACCGGATGTAGAAACCGAACCGAAGCGTTAGATACCTTCTATGATTTCGAATGGCTGGCGCAACAAGGAAAAACGATTCACATCGCGTTGTTTGATTTAGACCATTTTAAGCAGATCAATGATCAACATGGCCATGAAGTGGGTGACAAAGTACTTATTCAGTTTGTCGCAACTGCGAACGAGAGCCTTGGTGAGCAGTATTTACTTTATCGCTGGGGTGGTGAGGAGTTTCTTTTAGTTTGCCTGGAACAAACTGCGCTACAGTGTAACGAATCTATCGATAATTTTTACCTAGCAATGGACCAAAGCCCTTGGCCTAAAGCGCTTCAAGTAACGACTTCGACCGGAGTAACACAGCTTAAACAGCATGAATCGATACGTACTGCCATCAAACGTGCAGACAAAGCGCTCTACCAAGCGAAAGACAACGGACGAAACCAAGTCGTTACGTTTTATTAAGGCTCGCTAGACTGGACTGCAGCTACACATCCAACTTTCAGCCACTACTCAATCAACACGCAATTAATACCTTGTCGATATCTACTCTCCACCTAAGCACCCGTTAAATTTTTAACCGCAGACTAAATAAGCTCATAAGCTTTGGTGTCTCATCAGCATTCTAATCGATTCGTATGCCTATAAGCGCGCTCTCGCCATCTGCTATAACACCATCGTAATAACGCCATCAATATCATTCTCAGGTTGATACGTATCGTTCCTGAATCGCTCTATAAACAGCTCTTCCGTACACCTCTAAGCTTCTAACCACTTGTTTTAAAAGTCCACATATTTGGCTAGTAAAGCACGCTCTAACCAGTGGTTAGTCACTCGCGGTATCGGTTTTGAACATTACCGTCGTCACTTATCTCGCACTGTTCTTAGATGAAATCCTCATTTGTCTGCTTCTGAACAATTCATGCACTCGTACCTACTAAAAATAGAAGTCACAACGTCACTAGCCTTAAAAAACGCCATATATTTAACCACTTAGACGTGGTGGCATAAATGCTGACACCTAAAGTGGCGATTGTTTTACTTTCAGATCTTGCTGTAATTTAATTACAAACCAAAGCCAAGGAAAGCCTGAAAAGTGGATTACTCCGACGTAACTTGCTGAATATGCGGTATTTAATGGTTTTTGGTAGAACGGGATTTAGGGTAACTAAAGAGTTGGGATGTACGAGATAATATACTAGAGGGTAATATATTTAGTTATGGTGCATTAGGGGGTTAAAAAAGAAGGGCTGATGCCCTACTCTTCTTTATTACTCATTTCTTCACGAATTTGCTCAGCAACGATTTTGATAGCTTGTGCTGTGCTGATGCCCTGAGTCATCATTTCTTGAATTCGTTCAACAGCTTTCTGTTGTTCTTCGTGAGAAAGGGTTGGTAAGTCGTTTAGCATGCTCTGCTCCTTTATTTAGGAGCAGAACTATATAAGGACTGTTAGTAACTAGCAAGGAAATTGATTGAAGCACCCATTGCATTTTCGTTTGTGTAGTTTGCACTTAGATCTAACTGGAACAAGTTGAGTGGCGAGATACCAATACCGGCTGTGACTGTTCCTTCCGAATCAGAGTAAGCCAGGTTCTTGTAGTACCCTCCCCTTAACTTAAGCTGACGTAGAAGATCGACTTCGGTACCAACACGAATCATCTGTTCGTTATCAGCAAACGAAGTAAACTTCTCAGTCTCGTTTAGGTCGTAATCAACACTGAAAGAAAAGTAATCCGATACAATGCCAGCACCCACTGTGTATACCGGTTCAAGTTGGTAAGTGTATTTACCGCCAACTTGGTGTGTCGCACTACTTGTGCTGCTGTTTAACGTTCTCGTCGTATCTTTGGTTTCGATATCTCGAGAAATTAAATTAGTTGCTGCAACACCCACTCGGAACGGGCCGAAGAACCAAAGCGCACCAGCATCCATGTTAAATGCAGTTTCGCCGTCACTGTTTTCTCTTACATCAGATAAGTCGTAATCATCAACCGATGCAACATAGTTGTACGTGTAAATACGTTGGATTTTAGGTGTGATACCAAATGAGATGTGTTGACCCATAAAGGTTTGGTATTTTGCTAAAGAAAGGCCGACTTCTGCGACACCGATTGAAACCGCTTCAACGGTAGACAGTTCCACTTTATCTGCATCTGAACCTGTTGTGTAAACGTTAGGTGTTGCAAATGATTCTGTGTAGGCTTTAGCGAAAAGGTTTGCCGCGATAAACTGATTAGGAAGAGCAAAGGCGACTACACCACCCAGTTCAACATTGGCTTGGTTGCCATCCAATTTGTTCAGCGCCGCATCGAGTTCTGCGGTGTTTGATGCATCAACAACACTATCGATGTTCGATTTCATGTCGTTGGGGTCGTTATAGCTACCACCAAAACTTGGCGTGATCATTCCCATATCATCGTTACGACGATAAATGGCAACAAGTGCTGGGTTATAGAATGGAGCGGTTAGGAAGTTTGCTGAAACAACACCAACACCACCCATCGCATCACCACGCGCTTCAATGGCGTAGTTTGCTGCTGAAAGAGGAAGACTGGCGAATGCAATTGATGCTGCGAGTAGTTTAGTCGTATTTTTCATGCCGTTTATCTTTGTTAGATCCCTTACATAGTTAACGGCTCAATTCTAAATTACTTTAACTCTTCTTCGCTAGAAATATCATAAGTTTTACTGATAGTTTGTGCTTGTTCTATCGCTATGTCACCTTGCCAGCGTGAATGCACCATTGAAACCGCCAAAACGTAGCGATCATTGGGAAGTTCTTCGCCAGTTAGGTTCATTGGATAATCAGATTCATAGCTCTTGCCCCACACCTGCTCATAGTGTTCATCGACGTAATCGTACAAACCAATTTCGAGCTTAGGAAGCGGACAATAAGGATTCAGCAGTTCTTTTTTATCGATGCGCCACGTGTCTTTTGATGCCCAACGAACTTGCTGGCGAAAAGCAACGTCACCAAGAATAATCCAAGTACTCCATGAATTACCGCCATCACCTTTCACACTTAAACGATACAGGCCTGACTCAAGTTGAGATGCTAAATTGTAACGCTTGCGGTATAGGCTCACCGATGCGTTGTTTACCACTTCACTGTCTTTGGTTAGCTCACTGTCCGATGAAACAATCTTATCGACCCATTTCTCGAAGGTAATATCTTGAATGTTGTTTTCGGATTCAACATCAATCGATACGCGAAAAGTATCTCGGCCAGGGCTTTGAATGATGTGTCTTTTAACGACGACTGAACTGATCCAATCTGGGAGTGTTTTTCTGGTGAGGGTTTTACCACAATCTTTGTTCAATGCTTGATCGAACAGCTCATTGAGGTGATCTTCTCGTGATTGAGAAGAGTTGATTTGCCAAACTTCCACTAGTGAATCAAACATCTGAGGTAAGTCATTATCCAACAGGTGTTTATGAACTTGAGTTAGAGTATCGCTACTCTTAAACCAATCTGCAGCTTGCGCGGTATTCACCACGCAAGACAACATTAATAGTGGAAGTAAGGCTTTTTTCATTACGCTTTCATCTTGTAACCAACGCCACGCAGCGTTTCGATTTCTAGACCCGGCAGTTTCTGTCTTAGTTGCAGAACGTGCGTGTCTACCGTACGTGTTGTTGGGAAATGGTTGTAACCCCATACATGGTCAAGCAGCTCATCACGAGTGAATACACGGCCAAGGTTGCTTGCCAAAAATAGCAGTAGGTCAAACTCAGTACGCGTTAGGGTGACTTCCAGTTCATTGAAAAACACTTCACGTGTCGCTTTATCGATAACTAGATTTTGAGCCATCACTTTTGATGCATCTTGATCTTCAGCATCAGGCAGGCGTAACTGCGCGCGAATTCGAGCAAACAATTCAGCTTCAGCGAAAGGCTTAGTTAGATAGTCGTTTGCACCTGAGTCTAGGCCCGCAACTTTGTCTTTTACTGTGACGAGAGCCGTTAGCAAAATAACTGGGATGTCTTTCTTTTTCTTCCAACCTGGAAGTGAATCTACTGAGTCACCATCAGGAAGTTGACGGTCTAGAATCACTAGGTCCGCTTGTTCCCAGTAGCCTTCAACTTCAGAGATCAGTTCTGCATGCAAACATTCATATCCAGCTTGCTCAAGGCTAACTAATAAACCGTCAGCTAAATTTTTATCATCTTCAACGAGAAGCAATGTCTGTTTCACAAGGTATCTCCAAAATAAATGTTGTTGGGGGGCCGATAAGCGTCATGTGACCGCCCATTTTTCCGACCATAGATTCCACTATCGTCAGACCTAAACCGAGTCCACTCTTACTTACGAATGGCTTTCTTAGTTGCCCCCAATCTTTGCGGGACAAGTCTCCATTATCTATAACTTTGAATGTCAGCTTCTTGTCAGAAGTATTCAGTTCTAGTATCACTGGTGCGACACCGTATTTAACGGCGTTTCTGATCAGGTTGTCGATGCACGTTCCTAACCAATATACGTTTATTTTTGCAGCAATATCTTTGTTTACACGGAGTTCAATACCCGGTGCAAATTCTTCTTCAACTTTGTATTGAAGCCACTCTTCAACGCTTGGTACCCACTCTGTTGCGAGCGGTTGGTTGTCTGATTGCAAATAGTCTTTACTTGCTTCTGCCAACTGTCTTAAACGGCGTGTATCTTCACACAGCCTACGAAACTCATCATATACTGATTCTGGTAAGTGTTCGAACTCGCGTCTGAACCCTTCAACCGTCAATGACAAACTTGCAATCGGCGTTCTTAATTCGTGCGTTAGGATTTGAAGCACCAGCATGCGGCTCTTCATCTCTTGTTTCTTACTGTTCCAACGGTAAACTGCCCACCCCAAAACAAGCATGATGTTGGCGAGCACCAAGATAAACATGGCGACTTGCAGAAGCTCTGAATGATCTTCTATTTCCCAACATACATTACCGCGCTGAACAAAACAGCTTTTGCCTTCTGAAGATAAACTGAACGATAATCCAGAAAGTGTCGCGTTTTCATTCCAGTCTGATTCTTTGTACAGGTAATATCTGTCGCCGCGTTTTACCCACATTTCGTCAAGCTCGACAAACATGCTCGCACCGGCTAACAGTGCCGTGATGGCCTCACTGTCCATGTTCTGTAAACGAGATAACAGTTCATCATGTTCAGTATTTGGACGCTCCTGAATATGCATAAAGCGTTTCAAAGAGTCGAACTTGTCAGGATACTTCTCTACGTATCGCGCCGCATAGGAACCACCGCCAGGGTGAATTAGGCCACTACGGCTGAACCAACGATCAGAAAGCTTGGTTCCTTTACACATTGCACGAGTAAAGACCAAAGGCTCGGTGATCAACGGGCTTAACGGTAATTTCCCGCTACAGGTTTTTGATAACTGGTATAAACGCTGTATGTCTTTTAATGGGTACTCTGCGGTTTGTGGCAGCATAGAAGACGGCATGATCAAACGTGTTGGATAATCAGCCTGCAACAATCGAATATCATAAGATTCGATTGCGGTTTCATGATCAAAGAGTTTGGTGAAATTATCGATACGCTCAGGTAAAGAGTCAGCAAGTGCGTTTGCAGACACAGATAACGTAGCGATAAGAAGAGTAAATGTTCTTTTGATGATCACAAACCAACGCAAATTCATATAGATCAAACAAATATATACCATTCGCTATCAAAGATAAATTTTTAACCGCATGAAAAACAGTGGGAATGGTGAGTTATAGCGATAAATCCCATCATATTAGGATTGTGTTGCACAGGCGTACTCGCTAGCTGATTGATGAATCCAGCCAACATTCGAATGGGTTTCCTTGCCCTGTTCGTGGTTGTTTTTGGTTTAGGCTAAGTTCTGAGGATCAAAAAAAGGAGCTCAAATGAGCTCCTAGTCTGGTTATTACATGGTGCTTAGAAAGCATTAGAAAACTATTAGAAATCTTCTTAGTAAGCTCTTGGAAATCTTCTTAAAAAACTTCTTAACAAGAGATTAGAAAGTGCTTTCTATAGATGTTCTAGAATGCCTAAGCAGCTCTGTTTAGCATCACCAAACAGCATCTGCGTATTCTCTTTGAAGAACAGTGGGTTTTGCACACCGGCATAACCTGTGTTCATCGAACGCTTGAATACGATAACATTCTGAGCATTCCAAACTTCAAGTACTGGCATACCAGCAATTGGGCTGTTTGGATCTTCAAGTGCTGCAGGGTTCACGGTGTCATTTGCACCAATAACCAATACAGTATCTGTCTCATCGAAGTCATCATTGATTTCGTCCATTTCAAGAACGATATCGTAAGGCACTTTTGCTTCAGCAAGTAGTACATTCATGTGACCCGGTAACCTACCAGCAACTGGGTGGATACCAAATCGAACTTTGATGCCCTGCGCTCTTAGCTTGTCAGTGATTTCATGCACTGGGTATTGAGCTTGAGCTACTGCCATGCCGTACCCTGGAGTGATGATGACTGACTTTGAGTTTTTCAACATGTCTGCCACATCTTCAGCTGATGTTTCGCGGTGTTCACCCTGCTCTTCATCGCCATCAGATACAACCACGTCTTGGCCGAATCCACCAGCGATAACACTAATGAACGAACGGTTCATCGCCTTACACATGATGTAAGACAGAATCGCACCTGATGAACCTACCAACGCACCGGTTACGATAAGCAGATCGTTCGCAAGCATGAAACCTGCGGCCGCTGCTGCCCAACCAGAGTACGAGTTCAGCATAGAAACAACCACTGGCATATCTGCGCCGCCAATCGATGCCACTAGGTGGTAACCGAATGCGAATGCGATAAGAGTCATCACCATTAATGCGAACATGCTGCCGTCAGCTTTAACGAACATGATCATGAGTAATGTAGAAGCAACGATAGCCGCTAGGTTCCACTTATGCTTATGAGGGATATTCAGTGCCGACGAAGAGATAACGCCGCGAAGCTTACCAAATGCAACAATAGAACCGGTGAAGGTTACCGCACCGATAAACACGCCTAGGAACACTTCCACTAAGTGGATAACGTGCTCTGCATGCGTTGCCGCTTCTGGTGCATCAATGTAGCTGTTGTAACCAACAAGTACCGCCGCCATACCTACGAAGCTGTGCAGAATTGCCACCAGCTCTGGCATTTCGGTCATTTCTACTTTCTTCGCGAAGTGGATACCAATACCACCACCGATCACCATCGCAATGATGATCCACACAATTCCAGCAGAATGAGGGCCAAAGATCGTCGCGATCAGCGCGATTGCCATACCCGTGATACCGTAATAGTTACCTGCACGTGCAGATTCCTGTTTCGATAACCCGGCCAAGCTCATTATAAAGAATACAGCAGCAACAATATAAGCTGCTTGTACTAATCCTTCAGACATCTGTTACTCCTTAGTCTTTACGGAACATTTCAAGCATACGTTTGGTCACGGTAAAGCCACCAAAGATATTGATACTTGCAATTAATACGGCAATAAATGATAAGAATGTGACGACGCCACTTCCTTGTCCTATCTGTAACAGTGCGCCTACTACAATTATCCCTGAAATCGCGTTAGTTACGGACATCAGAGGTGTATGCAGTGAATGGCTTACATTCCAAACTACGTAATAACCCACCACACAAGCGAGAACAAAAACGGTAAAGTGAGATAAGAACGCAGCAGGAGCAACCGAAGCTATCCAAGCAAAAGCACCTACAGCAACTGCCATACCCGCCGCTTTCTTAATTGGAGAGACAGGTTCTTGAACTTTTGGTTCAGGTCTAACCGCTTTAGGCTTAGCTTGTTGTTGTGGTTGAGCAGAAACTTGAATTGGTGGAGCTGGCCAAGTCACTTCGCCCTCTTTAACCACCGTTACGCCACGTAAGACGACATCTTCAAAGTCGATATTGATGTTGCCATCTTTCTCTTTGCAAAGCAGTTTCAGCAGGTTAACTAAGTTAGTCGCATATAGCTGAGATGATTGAGTCGGCAGTCGACCAACCATATCGGTGTAACCTACCACTTTCACGCCATTAGCGGTTGTGATCACTTGGTCTGCAACCGTGTATTCACAGTTGCCGCCATTGGCTGCCGCAAGGTCTACAATCACACTACCTGCACTCATGCTGTCTACCATCTCTTTGGTAATCAGCTTCGGAGCCGGGCGACCTGGAATCAGAGCGGTTGTAATGATGATATCAACGTCTTTCGCTTGAGCTGCATAAAGCTCTTCCGCTTTCTTGTTGAATGCTTCAGACATCTCTTTTGCGTAGCCATCACCCGCGCTGGTATCTTCCTTGAAATCCACTTCCAAGAATTCAGCACCCATCGACTCAACTTGTTCTTTTACTTCAGGACGAACATCGAATGAACGAACGATCGCACCTAAGCTACCCGCAGCGCCGATTGCCGCTAGGCCAGCAACACCCGCACCTGCAACCAGTACTTTTGCTGGTGGAACTTTACCTGCCGCCGTAATTTGACCCGTGAAGAATCGACCAAATTCATGCGCCGCTTCAACAACAGCACGATAACCCGCGATGTTTGCCATAGAACTCAATGCATCTAACGCCTGAGCTCTTGAAATTCGTGGTACAGAATCCATCGCCATCACGTTGATGTTGCGAGTAGACAATTGTTCCATCAATTCTGGATTTTGAGCAGGCCAAATAAAGCTGACCAATGTTGCGCCATCTTTAAGTAGATCGATTTCGTTTTTAGACTCGTCAACGATCGGAGCGTTAACTTTAAAGATAATATCGGATTTCCAAGCTTCATCTGCAGTAACAACTTTTGCTCCAGCTTGTTCATAAGCTGCATCTTCAAAACTTGCTAACGCACCTGCTTGTGATTCAACACAAACTTCAAACCCTAATTTTAGAAGCTGTTCTACCGATTTCGGCGAAGCAGCGACTCGCGTTTCACCTGCGAGTGTTTCTCTTGGTACACCAATTTGCATAGCTATTCCTTGACTATTGGCACGAATGACTTATTCGTTTGTATCTAACGACAACTAATACTTCAAGCGTTTTGTTCAAAGAACAGGAAAAGTTATTACTTATAACGATTTGGATGGAATTTGAGCGCTTCATTTGAAGAAATGACGACCATCTCGAACTAAGAGGTCAAACCACTTGCAAATAATCCTTTAAATAACAACTTACTAGCTGTTCTTTGTCCCTAAAACTAAAAAGAGCTTTCAGCATATACACTGAAAGCTCTCTAAATTATGACCAACATCAATTCTAACCCTATTTGGTTAGCTAAATATATTGTCGCCCATTTGGTCGATGAACATCTGCGATTTTTTTAGCATCAATTCATCGGCATCTTGTTTGTTTGAAACAACATCTGAACGAATAAAACGATGAGTTTTGATTTCACCGTCGAATTCTTTCTCGATTCGCCCAGCAACACGGTATTGACCAGATTCTGCAATGGCATCTTGATAGATATTGAAACCTTTATATTCCACTGGCTCAATCTCTACTTTTTGTTCGGTTTTTTCTTTGCCACCAAATAATCTAGAAAAGAATCCCACGTTTTTTACTCCTTAAATGACCGTATTAACCCTAAACTATCACGACTGTTTACGGTTCAACAATGGCTTTTCATACCATTGCAATTCTACATCATCATCAAAATTGTGTTGACTAAATATAACGGGCACATTGTCGTCACGTTCGCGTCTTCTATCGTCAATAATCATACTTTCAGCATTCTTGACCGCGATCTCACTATTTCGTTTATAGAGTACCAATTTGTCTTCTGGCAATGCCGAAAGAAAATCGATATCGAAACGAATATAGATGGGCTTAAGTTGACCTAAAGCCAAACACGCCAGATCAGCCAACTGTTCGTTGTTATAACTAGACACATATTCCTCGGTAGCCAAGACCTGACCCACCAGCGTTTCCATATAGTTGTGAACATCAACACTAATTTGCATACCACACCTCCATTTGTAGCTATAACGACAGATCGAGTTCTAGCCTGATTGGCAACGACCTACATATTGTTACCTTACTATACCCTACTCATTACTACAGATTTACTAACTGCATGTTAACTAACTATAACGACTAATTAATTTCTCATATATACTGTGTAGTTGGTTCTATGGTTAATAGCAACTCAAATACATATAAAAATGGTTGCACCATTAGCGACCTATGACTATGTTTTTTCTCTGATTTAAGTAAAAAGCTTGGCATTCGCTTGTTTAACCGTATCCTACGTATAAAATTAAATTACAAGATCATCAGTATAATTAGGCTCACCACGTAAATGGCATCTTCTTTTGTAACGTCGAGCATGTTTCGATTTTGCTTCCCTCTATTTTTATTGGCAATTTTATTCGCTGGTATGAACAACGTCATTCTCGTGACGGATTCAAACCTAGGGTTTGCTAGCAACCTTCCATATATCTTATTGAGCGTTGCTGTTTTGCTATGCCATACATTCAGACAAGGACGCATGGCCATGGTGTCATTAACCATGCTAGTAGCCTACCTGATCATCCAAGTTCGCTTGCAAACCCCTTTGAACACTGGAACCACCTTATTAGAGCTGTCGTTACTTGCGGCATTAGTACCGGTCACTTGCTTATTGGTGTATGCCTTCCCGGATAACGGTGTCAATTCAAAGTCGATGCTCCTCTACGCCATCGTTCTCGTGCTGTTTATGGTTTGGGCACAATTGATCGTTTCTCATTTCCACGCTGGCGGTTTTGAATCATGGAGTGAAGGCCTACTGTTCATTGTTAGAGACTTCTCCAAACTGCCTTTTGTTTTGGTGTTGTATAGCCTTTGCTTGCTTGGCCTTACAGCCATCCTAGTGCTGGTGTACAACCGTTCTATTGATGTTGTCGTTTATAGCACTATCTTGCTGTCCTCTTGTACGTTCATCTTCTTTGACGTGCAGTACATCTCTAGCACTATGTTTTCCTTATCAGGCACGTTGATCATCGTCTATGTGATGTCTGCTAGCCACGATATGGCTTTTAATGACCAACTGACTAACATTCCAGGTCGACACGCCTTAGAAGTCGATATGAAGCACTTAGGCCGTAAATATTCGATGGCGATGGTTGATATCGATCACTTCAAGAAATTTAACGATACCTATGGCCATGACATTGGCGACGATGTGCTGAAACTAGTGGCTCGTATTCTTAGAGAAACCACCGGTGGTGCGAAAGCGTATCGCTATGGTGGAGAAGAGTTCACGATTATTTTTAAAGGCAAATACACGGAACAGGTGAAAGAGCACCTTCAAGTTCTAATTTCAGAGATCCAAAACTACGACATGACCATTCGAAATAGCCACGAGCGTCCTGATGACCATGAAGTGGGTATCAAAAATCGTGGTCAGAACGGGAAACCATCGGAAGTGGTGAATGTGACGGTGAGTATTGGGCTGTCTGATAGCACAACCACCAAGCATCCTGAAGAAGTATTGAAGCTTGCTGACAAGGCACTCTACAAAGCGAAAGAAACCGGCCGAAACAAGCTGTGTGTCGATAGCTAAACGTAAGTATCGATAACTAGACTAGAGGGAGCTTAATCTTGGTTAAAGAAAATAACTAAGCTCCCGCCTTTCAAACTACTTCCGTAATTGATCGTAAACCCTATTCCCACATTATCGACCCAGTCATTAAACAGGTTTGGGTTAAGCAACCAACCTACGCTGCCCTCGTAGTAAGATGTTGTGCCCATAGAAGCCACGGTGTCACCTCCTATATCAATTCTTCTTATACTCGAGTACATCGATGTGATGTTTTTATCCCAACGGACCAGATCATAGAAAATCTTGGCTTCATTGGCGATATACCAACCTTCAGGGTGGCCGACATTGCCATTATTGGCTTCTCCCCATCCGAAGCCATTAAAGTAATGCCAACTGGTACTGAGTTTGTATCTTCCCCAATCATTTTTGTCTTCAAAGGTCAGCTTGATCTTGGGCTCAATTATGTATGCCCATGCATCGGTATTGTAATAGACCCCGTCCAACTGTTCTTGAATAGGCTCAAGTAATGGAGATCGATATTCGAAGTCATTGCGGTAATAAGAAATATGATTACCAATTGCAGAGCTGAAACTCCAGTGTTCGTTGAGTTGAGACACATTGGCAAACGCCACGTAACCAGAAATCACTGACTCTTTTTGAAAGTCACTTTTGATTGTTGACGCATATTCTACATCATTCTCAATTCGTAACGCTGACAGGCGTAGCGTTACCTCTTGATGGTTGTCTTCAATGTAACTTGGCAGTTCAAATGTGTAAGGAAGACTGAGGGATGTGATGTTTTGTCGACGACTCACCGAATCGTTCGAACCAATGTCTTCATTGTCCAAACTCAGCACTTTGTTCGGGTCGAAGTTATTAATACCAAAAGTAAAAACATCGGTATCGTTAAGTAATACACTGGTGGCAAAGCGCTGCTCTAGTTCCTTTCTGAAAAGATCAGACACGGAGTTAGCATTAGCGGTGGTTGGCACTACAGTTAAAAATAGAGGAGCCGCGGTAAAAAATAGAGGAACCGCAAGCGTCCAACATGTGCTAGTCACATAAAATGACTTTGAATCTGGCATTTCTCTTATCACTTAAAGCACTTCCTAGCTAAAACGCCAGTAAAGTATAAATTCAAATATCTCAAAGAGCTCGCCAACTAACGAGCAAGCTCCAAAATGTTGCGCTGTATGAAGGTATTTCTGCCACTTTGTTTCGCTTGGTAAAGCGCTTGATCGACCTTTTCGTAAATAGAGGCGGTAGATTCTCCCCCATCAGGCACGAATGAGAGCACACCTTGTGACGCTGTCACTCTATCGGATACCGTTGAGTGCTCATGAGCGTAGTTCATTTCATGCAACGCTTCTTTTATACGTGTCGCCTGCAACATAGCAGCATCGCTGTCTGTGTCACTTAGGATAAGGACAAACTCTTCACCGCCGTAGCGACCGACAAACTCTCCCGCACGCACAAAAAGCTGCTTCAAGGTACCGGCAAGCCCTTGCAAGCACTTATCCCCTTGAATATGACCGTAATTATCGTTGTAAGGCTTAAAGAAGTCTACATCTAGAAGTATGACAGTCATGGGGATATTACGTCTTCCGTGCCACGCAATGCTCTCTTCAAGCTTAGTATCCATATATCGACGGTTATACAATTTAGTCAGGCCATCTTCATTGGCTTGTTGCTGCAGGAGAATATTCAGTTCTTCGAGCTTGGCGGTACTCTGTTTTAACTCTCGTCTCATGTGCGCAATACGCTGCATCGCAATCAACTTAGAGTTCAAAACAACTTTGTTTACCGGTTTGATTAGATAATCATCACCACCGGCATCAATCGCTTTCGCGATCATCTCCGGCTCTTCATGACCACTCAAAAAGATGATAGGAACCCATTCTGGGAATTGGCCACGAACCTCATTAGCCACTTCAAATCCATCCATGTCTGGCATGCTAATATCAAGTAACACGAGTTCAGGGTCAAAATCAGAATAAACATTCAGGGCTTCTTTTCCGCTACCAACAGCTTCTACAACATGACCCAATTGCTTGAGTCGAATAGCGAGTTGCATCCTGTCTAGTTGAACGTCATCAACCAGCAATATGCGCATCGAAGATCCCTTTTCTATCATCACATCACCTTTATCTAGTGTTGAATATTCAAAGTAGCTCAAATTTGGGCTTAAATCATGCCCTAATCTCTATATTATATTGACTTTTTTACAGATCTTTTTAGCATTGTTTCTTTTTAAAGAGAAATACTATGTCAGACGCTACAAACAACGAAGTACAAGAAATCGATTTAACCACTATCTCACCAGAGCTTCGCCAAGTTATCGAATTTGATGAAGTGCCTAAAGAGATGCACAACATGGTTACTTCTATTCATGAGGTGTCTGAAGAAGCAGTGCGTGAAACTTGGAGCAGCCTTCCAGCAAGCGCACAAAATGTTTTGGACAACTTTGAGCAATTCCACGCTCTAATCTCTGTTAGCCAAGCTTTCGCTGGTGTAAACATGATGGAGGAGTTCCCTACTCTTAAACTTCCAGAAGGCATGTCTGATGAAGAAAAAGAAGAGTACCGAGCTCAACTGCTTGACCAAATTTTACATAACTGTGTAAAAGACATGGCTAAGCAAATCAAGAAAGCGCGCCGTGATGCTATCTTGAAGCGTGATTTCAAAGAAGTTTTCATCCGCTAAGCTATTCATCACACCTAAATTTGGGTTGAATGCTTAACGAAAACTTAATGATTAAGCCGTATGTTATTTAAAACATGCGGCTTTTTTGTACCTGCCGCTTTTTCTGTTCGTTGCTTGAGAGCTTCGCTCACAATATGTTTGTGTTTTTGCCACTGAAGCTCTTGTCAGTGTCGCTTTTGACATTCGACAAATAAGCAATATGCCTTAACACTCATACAGTGTGGCGCAAAACTGGCAGTTATACCGTAAAAAAATGACGCATGTATCCATTCATGGAATCAAGATCAATATTCATATCGCGGACAAGTATTCATATTGCAGACAAGCATCACACTCGCTGGCAAGCAGCAAGCAGCAAGCAGCAAGCATCACTGACAAACGTTACACTCGCTGACAAGCAGTAAGTACCGCTGACAAACGTTAAATTCGCAGACAAACAGTAAGCATCGCTGAAAAGCAGTAAACATAGAAAAGACAATGATCGAACTTATCTCACTCATTGCCTCAAAGGTCGTGCCTGAATCAGTGCGTGACGGCAATATCTCGCTGGGCGACACTCACACCTTTAATTTGAGCGTAGACTTGCTGGCCGATTTCCAAACTCAACTCGTCCAGAGCCCACAAGGTTATGGTAGCCCACAAGTAACAACCAGGCTCTAGCTCCAGTTCTACTGCAACACTCTGCTTGTTTGAGCCTTGCTGGTGCGTCTCTACGCTTTTAATGGTCACAGGGAGGATATTACGTATAGAAGTGCCTTGTGGCTGTTCTAGCGTGATAGAGACATCATTTGCCCTAACTTGTAACCTTACCGCAGCTCCAATGTCGCTCGACACCTTCTGAACCCACAACGATGTCGATTTACCAAGCTTCAGTCGAGATAACGCGTAATCGTCATTGTGCTCAGCTAGCGTCCCCTCAAACAATGAACTTTGTTCTGAGAATGATTGCCACGGCTGCATGGCTCTTGAAGCCCACACTTCTTCCGTCACACCCGACGAAATGACTTTGCCTTGCTCTATGATCACAAGGTGATTCGCTAAGCGTAGGATCTCATTAAGGCTGTGCGTCACGTAGATGATTGGAATATTCACTGTTTCAGAGAGGTTTTCCAGAAACGGCATCACTTCACGCTTACGAGGTAAGTCGAGAGAGGCCAATGGCTCATCCATCAACAAAATACTCGGCTTAGACAACAAAGCACGTCCAATTGCCACACGTTGCTTCTCACCGCCAGACAGGCGAGCTGGATAGCGATCAAGCAATGAGTCCAAAGACAACAGCGAGACTATTTGCTCAAAGTGCGCTTTGTCAGCACCTTTCATGCCGTACTTAAGATTCGCCGCGACTTTCATGTGCGGGAACAATCGCGATTCTTGGAACACATAACCAACGTTGCGTTTGTGGGTTGGCAAATTAATGCCATTACGACTATCAAACAGAGTGGTTCCAGATACGCTGATCAAGCCTTTGTCTGGCTGTTTAAGGCCACTAATCGCATTGATGAGGGAGGTTTTCCCCGCACCAGAACGACCAAAAATCGCTGTAATTCCGCTGCTAGGGAGTTCTAAGTCTATATCGAAAAAGGTTTCACCAAGCTGCTGCTGATATTGAAGGATCAAAGCACTCATGCATTTCCTCCCAAGCGTTTTGCTGACTTTTTGTTGAGCCACTCAGATAGCATTAATGAACCAAGCGCTATCACAATTGAAATGACACACAAACGCGCCGCTTCCATCTCCGCGCCAGGGGTTTCGATAAAGGTATACATGGCCAATGGAATGGTTTGAGTTTCACCGGGAATATTTGAAACGAAGCTGATGGTCGCACCAAACTCACCTAGGCTTCTTGCGAATGAAAGCATTGTGCCGGTAATGATCCCAGGGATCATCAAGGGTAAAGTGATGGTGAAAAACACACGAAGAGGTGAAGCGCCCAATGTGGCTGCGGCCTCTTCCAGTTTACTGTCTACGGTTTCTAGGCTCAGACGAATAGATCGAACCATCAATGGCAGCGCGACAACAACACACGCGAGTGCCGCGCCCTTCCAGCTAAAACTGAATACGATACCAAACACGTCATTAAGCCAAGAGCCAATAACGCCTTGTCTGCCCATCATCACTAGCAACAAGTAACCGATGACCACAGGTGGAAGCACCAAAGGCAAATAGACAATACTTTCTACAATGCTTTTGCCCACAAATTGTTTCTTAGCAAGCAACCATGCCAAGCCGATGCCGATAGGAATAAGCCACAAGATGGCAAACCCAGCGACTTTCAAGCTCAGCATTAAGGCTTGGTATTCGTATTCCGATAAATACATCATTTAACGCACTTCAAATCCAAAACTGTTCAAGGTGTCCTTCGCTTTTTCGCTATTTAGGAAAGTATAAAACTCTTCTGCGACGACTTTATCGCTCAATTTCGCTACAGGGTAACGTATTGGCGTATGTAAATTTGATGGGAACGTCGACACGAGGTTCACTTCTTTAGAAAGCAACGCATCTGTTTTGTAGACAATGCCAAGCTTAGCTTCACTACGCTCTACCAAAGCCAGTGCCATACGAACATTGTTACTTGGTGCCAATCGAGTCTTCACATCGTCCCAGACACCTAACGTTTCTAGCGCTTCTTTCGCATAGATACCCGCAGGAACCGACATGGTGTTGCCAACCGCAAGTCTTTCATTCGTTAGTAGTTTAGCCCATTGGTCACCGTTTGAGAGATCTAAAGATATTGGCGACTCTTTCGGGGAAATCAGCACCAGTTCGTTTTCGCACAAATTTGTGACATTGTCACTAGAAACCAATTGACGATCGACTAAATGCGTCATCCATTTTTCGTTTGCCGAGATAAAGATGTCTGCTGGCGCGCCTCTTTCGATTTGGCGTACCAAAGATGACGTGCTCGCATAGACTGGAATAACATCGACAGAATGATCTTTCTCAAACTCTTCGACCAACAAGTTAACCGCATTCGTCATCGACGATGCAGCGTAAACTCGTAGCTTTTCCGCAGCCAAAAGATGACTAGAACTCAATGCCGAAGTTAAGGCGATGGTTAAAAGGATGACTCGCTTTTTCATTGTGATCACTTATCTATTGTTCGTTTCAGTTCTTGAGATCGCTTTTAAGTCAGACTCACGGTTTAACGTAAGCTAAAGCTATTAACGCAAGCTAAAGCTTTTAACTCTGACTGAAGCTATTAAGTCAGACATGAGCTTTTGAGTTCAGGCTAAAGCTTTTAAATTCAGACCTAAATGGTTAATTCCGGCCAAAGCAAGTCAAGATTTAAATGCTCTTCGATGGCATCAGTGATTCGATTGATACCCAGCTCTTTAAGCTGTTCATGGTCAATCGCTGTTACGTCGTTGGCTCCTGCCCATTCGCAAATAAGCGACAACGCATCGCTGTTATCGAATACGCCATGCAGGTAAGTACCAAAAATCGAGTTATCTTGATTCACAGCGCCATCAAGGCTGCCTGATTCTAACTGAACCGGTAATGCTATTTCTTTGACATCAGTCCTACCTACGTGGATCTCATACCCTTTTACTTGTGCTGTTTTGCCATCAAGTGTCATGGTGCCGCGCACGTTTGTTAAGGTTTTCTGTTGTGTTAGCGTCGTTTCAGTATCGAGATATCCTAACCCTTCGCTGCTTCCGGGCTCACCTTCAACGCCATCAGGATCGTGGATGATGTTACCTAACATTTGGTATCCGCCGCAGATACCCATCACTTTGCCGCCTAAACGCAGGTGGCGTTGAATATCTTTATCCCAGCCTTGTTGCTTTAGATAATCCAAATCTGCTCTTACCGATTTTGTACCCGGCAAGATAATTAAATCTGCACTGTTTACACGTTCACCTTTACCGACATAACGTAAATCAATGGAAGGATTAAGTCTTAACGCGTCGAAGTCCGTATGGTTGCTGATTCGGGTTAGCACTGGTACCACGACTTTAAGTTTAGCTTCTCCGTCAGACTCTTGGGCTGAGGTAATGGCATCTTCCGCTTCTAGGTTGAAACCATGCAGATATGGCAATACACCAATCACAGGCTTGCCGGTTTTCTCTTCTAACCAATCAAGTCCAGATTGAAGTAACGCGATATCGCCTCTAAAGCGGTTTATCACAAAGCCTTTTACGCGAGCTTGTTCAGATTCAGATAACAACTCTAATGTGCCGTAGAGGTGCGCAAAAACGCCACCACGGTCAATATCGGCAACGATGATCACTGGGATGTCCGCTTTCTCGGCAAATCCCATGTTAGCGATATCATTTTCGCGAAGATTGATTTCGGCTGGGCTACCCGCACCTTCAATCATCACGCTTTCGTATTCTTCAGAAAGTCGGTCAAACGAATCAATAACCGTATCCATCGCCACTTTCTTGTAATCATGATAGCCCGTAGCTTCCATATTACTGATCGCTCGGCCTTGCAGAATCACTTGTGCGCCAGTATCTGAATTGGGTTTTAGCAATACCGGATTCATGTGAACAGTAGGTTCAATGTTACAAGCTTGCGCCTGAACGGCTTGAGCGCGACCAATTTCGCCGCCATCTTTTGTCACCGCACTGTTTAACGCCATGTTTTGTGGCTTAAAAGGTGCCACTTTGATTCCTTTCCTTGCCAAAACACGGCATAAACCTGCCACCAAAACACTTTTTCCGGCATCTGACGTTGTCCCTTGAACCATAAGGGCGTTTAACGGTGATCGCATCTGTACTTAAATCCTTAATTTCTTAATTTCTTAATTTTCAATTTATAGCTGTAGGCAATATTTCTCTGCCTCCATCTTAACGTCATTGCCGAGTAGATGCTCAATAAAATGAATGGAAAATGAATGTGTTACTCACTCTGGATTCAACCCCAGTGTTGTTTAATAGCTCCATCGAAACGAAGCTTATGAACGATAAGCAGCGCATCAACAAATAAAACGTACTAACGAAAAGAAACGTTTCAAATTCAGAGAAACGTTTCTACTGAAAACAACATTAAGGGATTCACCATGAAAACAACTGTATTAGCTATCGCATCTACTATTATCCTTGCCCCTACTTTCGCAATGGCTAGTGACCACCACAGCAGCAATAGCAACAATAGCAATAGCAAGCATGAGAGCGCTATCGCTTACACAGGGCCGATTGAAACCGTTTCTGTTGCGACACTACTTGCAGACACAAGCATGTTCGCAGAGCAAGAAGCGATTGTAGATGGCAAAATTGTTCGTCAGCTAAAGAATGATACATTTGTCTTCTCTGATGGACAGAGTGAAATTCAAATCGAATTGGATGATGATATCCGCCTAGCACAACCGCTAACTGCTGATACTAAAGTACGTATCTTTGGCGAATACGAAGGCGGCAAGACACCGGAAATCGAAGTGGATCATATCCAAGTTCTATAAGCGATAAATACAAAACATACTGACTTCAAATAATTGGCCTGCATATTGCAGGCTTTTTTGTATTATACTGCCGAAAAATACAATTTATATGGAGTCACCATGCTAGGTTGCACGAATAAGACTGTCCTTTTAGGACTAGCTGCACTGTGTTCATTCTCTGCGTCTGCAAACAACTTTAACTACAACACATTCGAGCTACGCATGGGGGCTAGCCCTAGTACATTTGGTGGTGAGTTCACAACACTATTTACTCAAAATGCCCACCTAATAGGTCGATTTGATAGTGGCTTCGAGAATGATTGGGATGCTGCGGCAGGTGTAGGTTTTAACGGTCCTATTAGTCAGTTTGCTGATATGTATGGTCAAATGTTGTTACACAATATCGAACGCAATGACGAGAATAATATCAAGACCGAAGTGAATATTGGCGTAAAGGCATGGATCATTGCTAACGTTGAAGTGAACGCTCGATTTGGTCAACTAATTGACAACGATGGTAGTAATTCTATTGTTGGTTTCGGCGCTCGATTTCATTCAACCGACCAGCTATCTGTTGGTGTTGATATGCGAAATAATGGCACTTACGGCCACCAAATCTTAATGTCGGCTCGATTCGGCTTCTAAACTAGATTCGGTCCCTTAGTTAAACTCTGTTTCTTAGCTAAATTCCATTTATAAGTAGTGATATAGAGATCCGAATTTAAAAAGCCCCAAGCATAATCATGCTCGGGGCTTTTTATTGCTAGCTGTTATCGCTCGTTCTTAGCCATCTTGAGGGTGAACGAGCAATTTGTGCCTCTATAGAGCAACCATCAGCATCTTTTTCTGATGATCTAAGTACTCTTCATAAGTACCTTGGAAACTAACCAATTGCTTGTCTTTTACATCAATAACGTGTGTCGCCAAAGAAGAAACGAACTCACGGTCATGGCTTACGAAGATAAGTGTGCCAGTGTAAACCTTCAACGCATCGTTAAGCGCTTGAATTGCTTCCATGTCCATGTGGTTAGTTGGTTCGTCCATTACAAGCACGTTGATGTCTTGCATCATTAGCTTGCCGAATAACAGACGGTTCTTCTCACCACCTGAACAGTTACGTGCTTTCTTGTTCGCGTCATCAGCAGTAAACAATAGACGACCTAGAATGCCACGTACCATAAGGTCATCGTGCTTCACTGTGCGCCATTGAGAGATCCAATCGAAGATGCTCAGGTCGTTGTCAAAGTCAGTCGTGCTATCTTGTGGGCAGTAGCCTACCGATGCGTTTTCAGACCATTTAACGATACCTTCGTTTTGCTCTAGTTCTTGAACTAAGCAACGTAGCAGCGTGGTTTTACCCACACCGTTCTCACCGATAACAGCAAGACGTGTGCCCGCTTCAAGCAGCAAGTTACCACCAGCAAACAGTGTTTCGCCATCGAAGCCGTGACTAAGTTCTTTAAGTTCAAGCGCTTGACGGTGTAATTTCTTGCCTTCACCAAAATCAATTGATGGGCTCATACGGCTCGATGATTTCACTTCATCAAGCGTGATTTTGTCCATTTTCTTAGCACGTGAACTTGCTTGCTTCGCTTTAGATGCGTTTGCACCAAAACGGTTAACGAAATCTTGAAGTTCGCTAATTTCAGCCGCCTTCTTAGCATTGTTTGCTAGAAGTTGTTCACGAATCAAACCAGAAGCTTCTAGGAAGTACTCGTAGTTACCAGGGTAAACACGTAGCTCACCGTAGTCGATATCAGCCATGTGCGTACACACAGAGTTCAGGAAGTGTCTATCATGCGAAATGATGATCATTGTACATTTACGCTGGTTTAGCTCTTCAGCAAGCCAATTGATCGTGTGAATATCCAAGTTGTTGGTTGGTTCATCAAGAAGCAGAATATCTGGGTTTGCAAATAGAGCTTGCGCCAGAAGCACACGCAGTTTCCAACCTGGTGCAACTTGCTGCATCAGGCCGAAATGGAACTCTTCTTCGATGCCCGCTTGAATTAGGATATCACCTGCACGGCTTTCAGCTGTGTAGCCATCCATTTCAGCGAATTCACTTTCAAGTTCAGCGACTTTCATACCATCGTCTTCGCTCATTTCTGGCAAAGAGTAAATACGGTCACGTTCTTGTTTTACTTCCCACAGTTTTCTGTCACCCATGATCACAACGTCGATAACGCTGTATTGTTCAAAAGCGAACTGATCTTGGCTTAGCACACCCAGTTTTTCTCCTGGAGTGATAGAAACGTTGCCCGAGCTTGGCGTTAATGCACCACTTAGGATTTTCATGAACGTTGACTTGCCGCAACCATTGGCGCCGATCAAACCATAGCGGTTGCCGTTACCAAATTTAGCAGAGATGTTTTCAAACAGCGGCTCTGCGCCAAATTGCATTGTGATGTTCGCGGTAGATATCAAAGAACTAATTCCTAAGCGTGTACTGACAGATAATTATTAGGCTATTTCAAGAACCTAAATAAGAAGTACGAAAGTATGGATTAAACAAAAATCGAAGCGCGGATTATATAGAGATCTCGATCACGTTGTCGAGGCCAAACCGTAAACGAATCGTAAACATAGACCATTTAGATGCTTTTCATACGTTATTAACGTGTAAATAGAAAAATCCCCACCAGTTGAACTGACAGGGATTCAATTTATCGATACTAAAAATGTTCTAATCTGATCGCTTTTAAAGCTATCTCTCTTCAAGACTAAAAGGCTTGAGGAAGAGATGTACCGTTATTTAGTAATTTTCTTTTGAACGTACTTTTGGCTTACATCCACTACCGCAACATCTCTAAAGAAACTTCTACCCAATAGAATAGGGAAAGAAAGATGCGTTCGGTCTGCTAACGTAAACTCAGTTTTGTCTTTCAGCTCGCCGATTTGAATTGAAGCTACGACAACAGCACGTCGTTGTGTGCCTTCCGCGCTCGACTGCTTGATCTTAACCCAACGCTCTACCGGTAAACTGATCTCTTTGGTTGTGATACCGTCATGTTCAATTTTAAACTTAACCCAGTCTTTTCCGTCACGCTCAAAATCAACGATATCTACAGCACTGATCGAAGATGTTGTTGCGCCTGTATCAATTCGAGCTTTAAATGCTTCTTTCAAACCAGGAACAAACACCCACTCTTCTTCACCAAGAATCAGTTTTCCATCATCCGTTTTTAACGGTTTTGCTGGTGGCTTTTCAACTGGCTCAGGTTTAACTTCTGGCTCAGTTGGTTTTACTTCTTCAGGCTTCTCTGTAGGTTCCGTTACTTTCTCGCCTTCAGTTGCGTCAGTCTTTGAAGAGTCATCCACAACAGGTTGTTCTACTTGAGGCTTTTGCTCTGGCTCGACAGGAACTTGAGTCGTCGTCGAACAAGCAAACAGGCCACCACTTAGCATTAAAACTACAATCGCTTTCCAATTATACATTCAGTCACCTTTTATTTCGAAACGTTAGCTATCGCTTTAGCTACATAAGGAATATGGGATTCAGAAAGGCCTGCGATATTGATGCGTCCGTCACCAACACCATAGACTCCATATTCTTCACGTAATTGATTCATTTGAGTTTCTTTAAAGCCTAGTACACTAAACATACCTTTATGGCTTTCAATGAAGTCAAAGTGTGACGTGTTGTAAGTATTTCGCAATTCATCACATAAACTTTGGCGCAGATTTAACAAACGTTGCTGCATTTCACTCAATTCTTGCTTCCAAATCGATGTTAGCTCTTGATTCTGAAGAATTGTTTTAACCAAAGCGGCACCGTGATCAGGCGGCATCGTGTAAGTTGAACGAGCAAGCGTTAGAAGCTTACCTTTCGCGTTACCAACGTGTTCGCTGTTCTTACCAATCACAATCGCTGCACCCGTTCTTTCACGGTACAAACCGAAGTTCTTCGAGCAAGACGTTGTAATCAGCATCTCTTCTACGTTGTTAGCCATATGTTGAAGACCTTTCGCGTCTTCTTCTAGGCCATCGCCAAAGCCTTGGTAGGCAATATCAACGAACGGTAAGAAACCATTCTTCTGAGATAACTTAGTGATTTCCTGCCACGCTTCAAAGTTGATATCCGCACCCGTTGGGTTATGACAGCAACCGTGCAGTAGTACCACGTCTGATGGACCCGCTTTTGAAAGATCATCCAACATTCTTGCAGTATCAACTTGCTTCGTTTCAGGACTGAAGTAGTTGTAGTACCGAACTTTTAAGCCCGCGGCTTCCATCACCGGTTTATGGTTAACGTAGCTTGGGTTTGAGATCCAAACTGTGGTGTCTGGTTGAGAGACTTTCATTAAGTCGCCCAACATACGAAGTGCACCACTTGCACCCGGTGTTTGAATCGCAGCAACGCGATCCATTGCAGAAGTCCCTTTAAGCAGCAGATCAACCATGCTCTGGTTAAACTCTTCACAGCCTGCTAGGCCAACGTAAGCTTTGGTTTTCTGAGTATCGACAACAATGTCTTGAGCCATAGAAACGGCTTTCATGATCGGTGTTTCGCCTTGGTCGTTTTTGTAAACGCCAATGCCTAAATCGACTTTGTCAGTACGAGGATCGCCACGGTAGGCGACAGAAAGAGATAAAATTGGATCTAAAGTTGGTTTTGGTAGATGTGAAAACATGAAAGTCACAACCCTTTGAAATTCAAGTAATGGCCTCCAAGTTATCATTTTATTTACAATTTAAGAAACAGAAATTCATCAAAGTTTTGATTTTTAGGAGATAACTCTAGTTGAATCCAGTGCATCCTAGCAATCCCTACTCCAGATAGTTCAATATTCCATCAATTTACAAATTTAACTACGTCATAAAATAAAAAAGCCTCAGCAGAGGGGCTGAGGCTAACTATTTGTACTAATGTAGTATGTCGTAAATTTACGTTAGTCCACTAAAGCTGGAACCGATGAATGATTTGGTTTGAGCTACCACGCCAATCTAACATTGGGTCCGCTTTATCTTGCTCGAAGCGACCATCAATCAAAGTATCTACGTATTCAAGCACTTGCTTCTGTTTATCATCGAGTTCGTCGAGTTCGTAGCCAGTCCACATCCAGATGTCTTTACCTTCACACTCTGCTTTCACACGCTGAACAAGCTTAAGCACTTCAGACACGTTTGCGGGATGCAGAGGATCGCCACCAGAAAGCGATAAGCCACGACGCTTGATCCGCGGATCGTTCAGATCAGCAATAATTTGGTCTTGCAGTTCTTGAGTGAACAAATGCCCAGAGTCCAATCGTTGCGTCGACTGGTTATAACACCCGCGACACTGGTGCACACAACCCGACACAAACAAAGTGCAGCGTGTTCCTGGGCCGTTTACAACGTCGATAGGGTGATATTGATGATAATTCATAAGGCAGTATTGAAAACTCGTTATTGCTTAATAGTTTGAAGCGAAATGCTGTAACAACTGAAACAAAAGAACTGGTATCGACATAGCGCCGATACCAATCTTATTTCTTGAAACGTAGCTCTTCTGAGTGAACTCGCTAAAGATCGCAGACCTTACTAAGATCCTTCGTTAGATCAAAGATGCTTCACGCGGCGTTTAACTTCTTCTTGCTTACCGAAGTTAAATGGGCGTGCATCTGGGCTACCTAGGTAACCACAAACACGACGTGTTACCGACACTTTGGTTGAGTCATGGTTGCCACACTTAGGACACGTAAAGCCTTTACTCGTACAGTCGAACTCACCGTTGTAACCACATTCGTAGCACTCATCAATTGGCGTGTTAGTGCCGTAGTAAGGAACACGTGTGTAGCTGTAGTCCCATACGTTTTCTAGCGCTTCGATGTTCTTCTGCATGTTCGGGAATTCACCGTAACAGATGAAACCACCGCTAGAGATTTCTGGATAAGGCATCTCGAAATCGATCTTGTCGTATGGGTTCACTTTCTTTTGTACGTCTAAGTGGAAGCTGTTGGTGTAGTAACCACGGTCTGTTACACCATCAATCACACCAAACTCTTTGGTGTCGATGCTGCAGAAGCGGCTACATAGGTTTTCACTCGGTGTGCCGTATAGGCTGAACGCGTAACCTGTTTCTTTCGTCCAAGATTCCACTTCACGCTTCATGTACTCCACCAGCTCAAGCGCTTTAGCACGCATTTCGCCATCGTCGTACAAGTGAACGTCAGTGCCGTAAAGCGCAGTCATTGCTTCGTGGATACCAATGTAACCAAGAGAAACAGACGCACGGCCATTCTTGAAGATATCTGCAATAGAGTCGTCTGCTTTCAAGCGAACGCCACACGCGCCTTCCATGTATAGGATTGGAGCAACACGCGCTTTCACGTTTTCTAGACGAGAAATACGAGTTTCTAGAGCACGACGAGCTAGCTTCAGTTTTTCATCAAGCAGCTCGTAGAACTTAGTCATATCTTGTTTTGCGTTAATCGCAATACGTGGCAAGTTCAAGCTAACAACACCTAAGTTGTTACGGCCTTCGTGAATCAACTCACCATTTTCTTCGTAAGTATTCAAGAAGCTACGGCAACCCATAGGCGTTTTGAATGACCCTGTCACTTCTACCACTTTGTCGTAGTTAAGAATGTCTGGGTACATACGCTTAGACGCACACTCAAGCGCTAATTGCTTGATGTCGTAGTTTGGATCTTGCTTCTGGTGGTTCAAGCCATCTTTGATTGCAAATACCAGTTTAGGGAATACCGCTGTTTTTCGGTTCTTACCCAAACCTGCAATGCGGTTTTTCAAGATAGATTGCTGGATAAGTTTCGAACCCCAGCTTTCGCCTAGACCAAAACCAAACGTAACGAATGGAGTTTGGCCATTAGCCGTGTGTAGCGTGTTTACTTCGTATTCCAAAGATTGGAACGCGTCGTAACACTCTTTCTCTGTACGAGAGATAGCAAAAGCTTCTGGGCTATGAATGTCCCACTCTTTCGCTAGCGATAAGTGCTTTTCGTAACTCGCCATCACGTAAGGTTCTAGAACCTCGTCGATACGGTTAATCGTAGTACCGCCATAGATGTGGCTCGCGACTTGCGCGATGATCTGTGCCGTTACCGCTGTTGCTGTAGAAATCGATTTAGGTGTGTCGATTTCCGCGTTACCCATCTTGAAGCCATGCGTTAACATGCCTTTCAAGTCGATAAGCATACAGTTAAACATTGGGAAGAACGGTGCGTAGTCTAGATCGTGGTAATGAATGTCACCACACTCGTGAGCTTGTACGATGTCACGCGGCAAAATGTGAGTTTTTGCATAGTGTTTAGCCACGATACCCGCCAGTAAGTCACGCTGAGTTGGAATAACTTTACCGTCTTTGTTGGCATTCTCATTGATCAGATCAACATTACTTTCTTCGATCAAGCCTTCGATCTCACGAGTTAAAGCACTTTGCTTTTCACGTGCGATGTCTCGGTCATGACGATATTCAATGTAGGCACGAGCCAGAGACTTATAAGGTCCCTGCATTAGCTCGTTCTCGACCAAAGTCTGAATTTCAGAAATATGAACTTCATCGTAGTCTTCGAGCTTCAACTCAACTGCTAATGCCACATTCAGAGCATAAATAGCAATTTCCTTATCGGCTTTGTCTGATGCTGCTTCCACTGCAGCTTGGATACGATCTCTACTGAATGGAGCTCTTGAGCCATCACGCTTGATTACGATTGATTTCACCACTTCTCCTTACTCTTGAGGTATTCACAGACTTATCCACAAACACACTATATAGAGCGATTTATCGTTTAACTAACACTAGATATTGTGGCGTATTTAACGAGAACCACCAACTTTGAGTATTGATTTGGATCAATAAAACGCGCTCGCTGAACAAGATAAATCCAATATTATTACGTGAGTTCTCAAGTCGAAAAGAAACAATGTAACAATAAAAAAACTGCTAAAAAGAGTTGAATTTTTGGTAAGTGTTGTAGGATAACGGCTCAACTATATTGGACACCAAAATTAGGGATATTTGGGATGAAACGACTTCAAAAGTGGATAATGTTAGCTTGCTTACTCAGTAGCCAGACATTTGCTGAACCTTTGACCATATCCAGTTGGAATATCGAATGGTTATCAACCAACGAGGCTGTGAATAAGTTTTCTTCCAAACGAAACCAAGCAGATTTCGATAAACTCGAACAGTATTTCCAATCCTTAAATGCGGATGTGGTCGCCTTTCAAGAAGTCGATGACGTCAATGCCATTCAACGCATCGCTGGCGATCAATACAAAATCTTGATGTCTGACCGCGCATTGCCCAAAAACAGTAACCGACAATTCAAAGAAGTGAACCAATATACGGGCTTCGCGGTTCGTAAAGGAATCACACTCACCGACTACGCTGACTTTCCTCTGGAAACGAGTGCTAACGGCAAGCTCAGATTTGCCAGTTATATGGTTGTGGAAACGGATTCAAATTCAATTCACATGTTGTCAGTGCACTTAAAGGCCGGATGCAGCGGCGCTTACAAGTCGAACCGTGACTGTTCAAGACTTAAAGACCAAGCTAAGCAATTGAATAAGTGGATACAGCAAAGAGAACGTAAAGGCGAAGACTACGCGATTCTGGGCGACTTTAACCATAACCTCTCCTATTCACGAGATTGGATGTGGAAAGATATGGCGCAAAATACCGATGCTCAGTTGGCAACAAGAAAAACTCGAGCAGATTGTAAAGTGCGCTCAAACCGCAATAACCATCGCACGCATCAATTTCGTTCGGTGATTGATCATATTGTTGTGAGCAAGTCCTTAGATGCCTCTCCTGCAAAGCAAAAGGTGTTTGAAACGCAAGATGTGCTGGACTACAAACTCAGCGACCACTGCCCAGTTTCAACAACGCTCAAACAGTAAGTTATAAATAACTGCAGATTGTAGATAAGTGCAAATAATAGAAACAGTAGATATAGAAAGAGGCTGACTGGCTTTTACTGAAAGCGGGTCAGCCTCTCTGTTTGGTCAGATAAGATCGAATCCTCTCAGCTATGCAATAAATGGTAGGCGCACTGCTAGCAGCTTTTATTGGTTCGACCCGCCAGCCACATCCCCACCAGCATACTTAAGACGAACAGCCATACCGTAGGGTTACCGCCACTAAGGCTAGTTACTGCTGGGCCCGGGCAAAAGCCTGCAATCCCCCAGCCTAAACCAAAGGCAGTTGAACCTAGAATCAGCTTTCTGTCGATTATCGGGTTGTTACAGCTGTCTAACGACTCGCCATTGATGGCTTGAACGCGCTTTTTTATGACTAAGTGGTAAAACGGTGCGAAGACCAATAACGCGCCACCCATCACGAATGCCAAACTAATGTCCCAGTTACCGGTAATGTCTAAGAAGCCGAGTACCTTGTTAGGATCAACCATACCTGAAATGATCATTCCTGACCCAAACAGAATACCTGCGAGCAAGCCGATAACGATAGTCAATGAAGAGTTTTTCATTATGCCCCCAAGCCAATCAGGTTTTTAACCAGCACTGTTGCCATCGCGACACCCATAAATACACAGGTTGCGACAATTGAACGTTTAGACAAACGAGCCATTCCGACAATGCCATGACCGCTAGTACAACCGTTCGCCATCTTGGTACCGAAGCCAACCAATAGTCCGGCTATGATAACCACTGCGAAGTTGATCTCTTCTAATTGCGGAAGTTGGTAGCCCGTTGGAATCAATAACCAACCGCTCGCGACCATTCCGACAACAAAAGCAAGTCGCCAATGTTTTTCGGTTTTCTCTGTGTTGGTGTCCGATCTGGATTCAGATCCTGATTCTAATCTTTTGTTGTTTCTAGACGGCAATAATCGGCTAACGATTCCGCTGATCCCCGCAACTCGCCCGATCCCCAACATTAAAACAATGGCCGACACTCCTAACAACATGCCACCGAAAAATGCATCCCAAGGTATTAAACTCATCACTGACCTCTCCCATCTAACAACTCGAATCTAACTGTTACTGCTTAAATTTAACTCGTCGCAGCTTTAAATTAGACTTTACTAATAAATTTAAGTTAGAGTTTACTAATAAATATAAATTAGTCAATGCTAATGTATTGCTAGTATGTTTCGGTTTGTAAGTCTCGAATTAATAAGCGTCCTACATGAAAAAAGCCCCTAGGCGTTAACCTAAGGGCTTATTATTTGATTCAGTTTATTGTGTCTGTTACTTAGTCTTGTTTTTTTCAGCTATCCACTGCGACATATACTTGGTGCTCGCCATGCTGTGGTGCTTAAGCATCGAACCAAAGAAGTTATCCAGTCGATGAGATTCAAGATCAGACTCTAACGCCGTTAATCGCTCAATCAATGTGTCGCCCAGTTGATTCTGCTCGTAGTGCGCTTCAAGGATCGAATGACATTGGCTTTGAGCCTTAAGCCACTTCTCTTCATCTTTATAAAGAGCAACAGCTTGTTCAACAAACTCGTCGATATCGTCTGCAACTGCGCCAGGCCATTGCAACTCACCTTGCGGTAACATGCCTTCACTACCAATTTCGCTCGTCACATTCGGAGTTTGTAACTTCATCGCATCAAGCAACTTGCCTTTAATGCCCGCGCCAAATCGTAGAGGTGCAACACACACACGTGCTTGCTCCATCACTTCTTGAGCGTCTTTAGCCCAACCTTTGATATGGAAACCGGTTTTAGGGTTATGCAAAGCCGTGGCTTTCGGTGGCGGATACGATCCATAAATATGAAGTTCAGTGTGAGGCAGCTGCTTGCGGATCTTCGGCCAAATCTTCTGTAACTGAAGCACTGCATCCCAGTTCGGGGCATGTCTAAAGTTGCCTATCGTCATGAAATGCTTACGTTCTTCAAAGCTTTTCGTGCTTTCAGGTAGAGTGTTGAGATCAACCATGAACGGCAAGTGATGAAGCAGTTTTGGATCGATATTGAACTCTGATTGAAGCAGAACCATCTCATGGCTAGAAATGATCAACGAAAGATCACAGCGTAGAATCGCGGCAATTTCACGTTTAGCCAAGTCACTGTACAAATGCGCTTTGGTTAGTTCAGTCTCTTTCTTAACGGCTTCGTGGCGTGCATTACGTAGAAACTGCAAGTCTTCGGTATCCAATAACTTAAATGCACTCGGACATACCTTCTCCACACGCCAGCCAAACTGCTCTTCCATCATAAAACGGTCGAACATCACGACATCGGGTTGCAGCTCTTCAATGTACTGGTCAAAGCTATCGCAATTCAACTGTATAGATTGGCTCGTGATGCCCTCTTCAGAGAGATCAATCATGTGCTCAGTTTCTTGAGCTGGCGTTGCAAATTCAACGGACCAACCTTGCCTCTTAAATAGACGTAAAAGAGACATCATGTGGCTGCCAGCCGCCGATGAATTCGGTTCTGGCCAAACGTAGCCAATTGCTAAAACTTTCTTCAAAACACTTCCTAAGAAATAACAAAAGGGGCGATAGAAGCCCCCTAATTAAACGTTAATCGATTTATATCACTGATTATAATGGGTTCTAAGAACTCAGCGATCAGATTCGCTCACCTACATTGCGAGCTATCATAAGCACTTCATCAGCAGAATACAGGTTTGAAATCGTGGTTTCGACTTCAGCGCCTAATGTCGACTGATACAGTTTTTGTGCAAAATTGTCTGCTCTAGTGGTAACCAGAACATGCTTTAGTGCCGAACCTTGCTGCGCTAGCTGCTGCTTCACTTGCGGCAGAGAGTCAAGAATCAGCTTTCTACCCAATCCTTGACCTTGAGCGCTTGGCAATACAGCAAGTTGTTCTAGTTCTAAAACAGCTTCCGGTCTAAAGCCACTTTTCTGAACCCAAATAATGTAGCCAAACAATTTCACCTTCGCTTTCAGCAACAAAGTTAAGAAAGCGTGGTGAAGCGCTTAAGTTACATTGTAACCACTCTCGCGAATGTTGCTGTCGAACAAAGGCTGCTTGATGAACCAAAGCCGCCCCATCGAGGTCGGCTTTCTTCATAAGACGCACTTTACTCAAAACACTTTATCCATAACACGTCGCTCATTAGCGTTATTCAGTCGCTGAGTTTGGGTGCGTTTTACAGTGTAAAATGGCTCTTTCTAGAAGCTCTAAAGCAGATTTGTCGGCTTCTGGAAGCTTAGCATCTGATTGACCTAGCGGTTCAACACGGCTACCCCATTTAATATGGCCAGCACCCCACGTTAAACCCGCACCAAACGCTGCAACAAGAATATTGTCGTTAGGCTTAACGAAACCTTGCTCTAGCGACTCACATAATGCAATTGGCACAGTAGCAGCCGATGTGTTGCCGTAGTTTTGGATGTTAACAAACGCTTTTTCGCGATCGATACCCGCCATATCACACAGAGTTTGGATGATTCGGATGTTCGCTTGGTGCGGAATCACAACGTCGATATTGTCGGTTGAGATACCTGTGCGACTCAATACTGTGTGTGCCGCTGCGCCCATGCCTTTGACAGCACGCTTAAAGATCTCTTTACCAACGAAATCGAAGTCCCAATAACCGTTATCAGCCGCAAAGCGGTCCATAGATGTACCGAATTTTGGTACCGCTAGAATATCGCGGCCTTCGGCGTCACAACCGATTTGAGCTTCTTGTAAGCCGACTTGTTCTTCAGTGCGAGATAAAACCACAGCGCCGGCTCCATCACCGAAAAGAACCGCGGTATCACGCTTGGTCCAATCAATGAAGAATGACAGACGCTCAGCACCCACAACGATGGCGTTGCGGTAATTACCCGCCTGAATCAGTCGAGTTGCCGTTTCAACACCGTAGATGAAGCCAGTACACGCTGCGTTAAGGTCGAAAGCCGCAGCACTCTTAATGCCTAAGTTCTGTTGAACCTTAGATGCGGTATTTGGAATAAGGGAGTCTGGGCTGCATGTTGCGATGATCACGAGATCGATATCTTCGGCTGTTAGGCCAGCACACGCCATGGCATGTTTCGCTGCAACAGTCGCTAGCTCAGAGGTATTTACATGACTGATACGACGGTTTTCGATACCAGTTCGAGTTCGAATCCACTCGTCAGACGTATCAATGAAAGTGCTTAGATCATCATTGGACAGCACGGCTGGTGGTAGACACTTTCCCCAGCCAGTAATTTCGGCGTAAAATTTTGTCATCATTTACCTGTTTATTGTTTGTTTTTATTTAAGTATCGTATTCTAGTTTTAAACAGTATAAGCGCTCCGTGCGTGATTCGTAAATCGCGTTAGCAACGGAGTTACAATAAAAAGAGAAAGTTATGTCTACATTCAACACACGATGCCCTTCTTGTAATGGCGTAAACCGAGTTCCTTCAGAAAGAATTTCAGAAAGCCCAACTTGTGGTAAATGCAAAACAGCATTGCTCGATGGCGCTCCCATCGAGGGAACGTCACTTAATTTCCAATCTATCTTGAACAGTTCACAGCCTGTGGTTGTCGATTTCTGGGCGACATGGTGTAACCCATGCGTGGGTTTTGCGCCAGTATTCAGTGACGTTGCTAAAGAGCGTTCGGGAGATGTTCGATTCGTTAAGATTGATACTGAAGCTCAGCAGCAGCTTGCAGCAATGTATCAAATCAGAAGCATTCCGACCGTGATGGTGTTTAAAGACGGTAAACGTGTCGATACAATTAACGGAGCATTACCAAAAGGTCAATTTGATCAGTGGCTTAATCAAGCTCTAACCAAGTAACACTATTATTTAAGCTATTGGTTAAGCTATTGAATTAGCTTTGGCTTTATTCTAAGTAAGCACACAAAAATAGGTTAGAGAGTCTTACCAAATCAAGACTATCTAACCTACTGTTTTATTTATGGTTATCATTTAACTTCTTGAATTAAACCACAGCTTCGCCTTTCGCTTGAATACTAGATGCTTGCTTACCTAACCCATATTGCTCTTTGATTTGATCTGCAACTTTTTCAGCAATCATAATGGTTGGCGCGTTGGTGTTTGCCCCAATCAATGTCGGCATCACAGAAGCATCAATGACTCTTAAGTTATCCAATCCATAAACTTTAAGATCGTTATCTACCACGGCTAATGAATCACTACTAGGGCCCATTTTACAGGTCCCGACCGGGTGATACTGAGTGTCTGCACGGTTGCGAATATCTTGCTCGATGGCCTCGTCATCACTGGCGTCCACTGGGTAGAAAGCATTGCCACGGATGTCATCAAACGCCGAACTCTCTAACATTTGATACTGCTTCTTCCAGCCCTTAATCATGATCTCCATATCTTCAGGATGACTGAAAAACGCAGGATCGATCTTAGGCGGATCATAAGGATCATTACTATTGAGCGTTACGCTGCCATGGCTCTTCGGTCGCAACAAGGTGACATGAGAGGTAAACCCATGACTGGTATGGATTTTTCTTGCATGGTCATCAACCACAGCGACCACAAATACAAACTCTAAATCCGGCACGGCGATATGCTCTTCGGAACAAAGAAAACCAATCCCTTCAGCGAAGTTGCTACTCATCTTGCCACGGCGTTCTTTGTGCCATAGCGGCAGAGCTTTGGTCATTTCAGAGGCCATTTGCAACGAGATGCCGAAGGTTTCGCGCTTTTCGCTGCATTTGTACGAATGCACTAAGTCGATATGGTCTTGCAGGTTCTTGCCCACTCCAGGCAACTCATGAACCTGTTCGATGTCATGCGCCTCCAAATCGTGTTTAGCACCGACACCAGACAGTAATAACAACTGGGGAGAACCAAATGCACCAGCAGATAGAATCACCTCTTTGTTGGACCTGACCTGATAACGCTGTCCGTCCGAGCCATATTCAACGCCAACCGCTTCCTTATCTTCAAACAAGACCTTATGTGTGGTGGCTTTAGTAACGACCGTGAGATTCGATCGTGAAAGGTTTGGCGTTAAGTAAGCCTTGGCAGCGCTGCATCGTTCACCATTTAACTGAGTGACCTGGGTCGGCATCGCCCCAAACTGAGCCGCACCGTTAATATCTTCATTGCGAGGTACGCCTATCGATTCACAGGCCGTTAAGTAGCGTTCAAGCATTGGGCTTGGCGATCTAAGGTTTGCCACATTAAGAGGACCACCTTGACCATGAAACTCATCTTGATGAACTTCGTTGTTTTCGGCTTTCTTAAAGTAAGGCAGACACGAATCATAGCTCCATCCCGCATTACCCATGCTTGCCCATGTATCGTAGTCGGAACGGTGCCCACGAGCGTACATCATGGCATTGATAGAACTAGACCCGCCAAGTGTCTTACCTCTCGGCTGATAGCCTCTACGACCATTTAAACCCGGCTGTTCAACGGTTTCGAAAGCCCAATTATTGAGTTTGGTTGGCATCATAGCCACCACGCCAACGGGTGTATGAATGAATGGGCTCGTGTCTTTACCGCCCGCTTCTAACAAGCAAACAGTGACATTAGGATCTTCCGACAACCGAGAAGCCATGACACACCCCGCTGAGCCACCGCCAACAACAATAAAATCATAACTATCCATTAGTCATCTCCGCTATTTCTAGTGGGTGCAACTCGCGCTTCAATATTTTGCCGGTTGCTGTCATGGGTAAGGCTTTGCGAATGAAGACCTTACGCGGATATTTGTAATCGGCCAATTGCTCACGACACCATGTAATCAGAGCTGCACTATCACATTGCGTATGTTCGTGAAGCACCACATGAGCGTGAATCTCCTCGCCTAGGCGATCATGATGTTCACCCACAACCGCGACCATTTCGACATCAGGATGACACATCAATACTTCTTCGATTTCGCGCGGATACACGTTGTAACCCCCACGGATGATCATGTCTTTAACGCGGTCAACAATGAACAAGTTGCCGTGCTCATCGGTGCGTCCAATATCTCCAGTTAGGAACCAACCGTCTCTTATCGCTTCTGCTGTCGCCTCTGGCCTTTGATAGTAGCCTTTCATGACACTTGGACTTTTGATGCAGACTTCGCCCAATTCACCCATTGCAACAGAGTTGCCTTGTATATCAGTGATCTTGATAAGGTGACCACACAAAGGTTGACCCACACTGCCAGACAATCGGTCACCATCAATATGATTAAACGTGGCAACCGGCGCAGTTTCAGACAACCCATAACCTTCCAATACCGGAAGTTCGAATCGGGATTCAAATTGTCGGATAACCTCAAGAGGCATAGAAGCCCCGCCTGATACGCCAAGCCTTAAGCTGTGTTTAACCTGTTCAGAGCGTTTGCTTATTTCTAAACTACTAGAGGACTCTTCTCCCGCCTTTAATAGCGCGATATACATGGTTGGAACGCCCGCAAACACGCTTACTTTATGGTTAATGATCTGTTCGATCACCAGTGACGGTTCGAAACGCGGAATCAACACCATGGTCGACCCTGTTAGCACACTCGCGTTCATCATCACCGTCTGGCCGAAGCTATGGAATAAAGGCAGTGTGGCCATTGTGGTGTCGCTGTACTCCAATCGCATTAGATACTGTGACGACATCGCATTGGTTTGCATGTTGGTGTGGGAAAGCTCAGCTCCTTTTGGCTGACCTGTCGTACCTGAAGTATAAAGAATCACAGCGGTATCATCACCATGGCAAGCCACAGACTCAAAAGGAATCAAAGGTTGTGCTAACCAGTCAGCGATTGATTCATGCTGCTCGTTTCTTTCTGAAGTAGTGTCTACGCCGGCTGGGACGGGCATCTCGACAAAGTGTTCACAATGGTTTGCCTGTTCGAAACCTTGTAAGCCATAGCGACCGATGGGCAGCTCTTCACTGCCCTCAAAGCATAAATAGGCTTTCGCGTCAGAGTCATTAAGGTGATAAGCGATCTCTCTTGCTTTAAATAACACGTTCAAAGGCACCACGACGCAGCCTGCTTTTAGAATCCCATAATAGGCAATCGGGAAATACGTGACATTCGGACACGACAACGCGACCTTATCTCCTTTCTTGAGTCCTAGCTTTCTTAAATTAGCGGCGACGTTTCCAGAAAGTTGTTCCAACTGAGAAAAGCTGACTTCATCCGTCCCCATTCGCAGAGCGACTTTATTTGGGAAAAGCGAAGCGCTGCGCTCCAAGTTAACAGCAAGATTGTGCATCCATGATCTCCTTATTCGGCTTAGACCTGTTAGTCACGGTCACCGTAGACGTTGTTGTATTTTGTTTCGAATATGTGTTTAACCTATGTTCATTTGCTCTTTGCTTTCGTTTCTAATCTATTGTTATTTCAACCCTATGCACACGTGTCCGTGTACGGCTTATTAAATTACAACATTTTGATAACATTCTGCAAAGGTTGCAAAAAGACAAAAAACGGTGATATTCGGACATAATTGCAACACAGCCGACGAAAAGATGTTCGTGGTTAAGATAGAATAAGGACACTCAACAAGAGGCATATTATGGAATACACCGCAGTTTACGAACCGGATATGCAGGCATTTGGTATTCTTGATCTTCAACTATTGTCTCGATATTTTTCATCATCCTTGACGGTCGATACGTTATTAAAAGGCAGTAACATCGATGAGTTCCAGCTCAATACGCCAGATACCCACATCACGCTCGCACAAAAATTAGCGGTGTTCAGTAACGCACTTGAGAGTTCCAACGCAGAGGGGTTAGGACTAAAAGTTGGACAGGAAGCCCGATTCAGTGATTTTGGTGTGTTGGGTTATGCAGTGTTCAGCAGTGAGACACTGTTAGACGCTCTTTTAATGGGCTTCAAATATTTGCGTCTTGCGGGCCCTGTTCTCAAGAAGACCATGTCCGTTGAACATCAAACCGGATACTTTCGCGCTGAGCAACTTATCGAGCTCGACTCTTTGTTGCCTTTCTGTTGTGAGTATTGGTTTTCCGCTATTCAAAGTTTATGTGAAGAAGTGCTACAACAGCCCTTTCCCTCTCTTGTGATCCGCTTCCCTTACCCTAAACCTACTTATGGCGATCTCTATCAGGAGATTTTCCGTTGCCGTGTAGAGTTTGATTGCGAGCAGCTTGAGTGGCAGTTCGATGCAACAAGCCTATATGCACCTTTACCAACGGCTAACCCAATCACGTTACAAATGTGTTTGAAATCTTGTGACGACATGTTGGCTAGAGTGAGCGCGCCCACCAGCCTTAAAGAGAAGATCTCACAAATGTTTATTGAAAGGCCTGGCTGTTACCCTTCCATTGAAGCGCTATCCACAGAATTGGGAATGTCTTCTAGAACACTACGTAGACACCTCAAAGCCGCAGACACGAGCTATCAGAAAATATTGGATCACGTGCGATTTCACCTCTCTAGGCACTATCTTTCATCGACGCATATGAGTATTGAAGAGATCTCCGATAGAGTAGGATTTTCAGACAGTGCGAACTTTCGGCACGCCTTTCGTAAGTGGAGCGGAAGCTCGCCCAGACAATACCGAAAAGAAGTGGTCTAACACGATTAAACGCCCTAAATTAAAATCTGATGAATACAACGAATCTCTCTCCCTCTTTCAAATTAAATAGTCGTTTGAACAACGCTTTATCGGCTATTTAACCGCAGAAAATATCGCGAAAACATGAAAAATCACAACGGTATTTTAGCCAACAAACACGATAAATTTCTTTTATCTTAACGACCATTTTTATTCGTTTTACCCAATTCAGTTTCTCCCCCATAGTCGCGGAAAATTCATCGTTTCTTTTACTATTTAGAGGCTCCTGCATTGGACAACATCCAACCAACAACTCGCATAACTGTTCCTGTTATTGCATTGTCTTTTTACGCGATCGCTTCAGGCTACTTAATGAGTTCATTACCATTAATGCTGTCTGAGTATGGCTTAGACAGTAATCTATCGAGTTGGTTGGCGAGTGCCTTTTATGCAGGTCTTTTAGCGGGTACGTTATTGATTGAGCGTGCGATCGCTCGCGTTGGTCACAAAGACGCGTTCGTCATTGCACTTAGCGTATTTATCGCCACGATTCTTGTATTACCGTTGGCGCCACATCAATCAGTTTGGTTGTTGGCTCGTTTCGTCGCGGGTGTCTCAGTCGCTGGGATCTTTGTGATTGTGGAATCTTGGCTAATGAGCGGTGAAGAATCTCAACGTGCGAAACGTTTAGGGGTTTACATGTGCTCGTTGTATGGCGGTTCTGCCGTTGGTCAACTTGGCATCGGATATCTTGGTATTACGGGCGGCGTGCCTTTCATTGCAATGTTCACCTTGCTGTTTGGAGCAATCATTGTATTGATGTACGGACAAGCAACAGCACCACAAATTCACGATGCGCAGTCTTTATCACTGAAACAAATCAGCAAGCTAAGCCACAGCGCTTTGATTGGCTGTATTGTATCTGGGTTAACACTTGGGTCTATTTATGGCTTGATGCCTGTAGAACTCGCTCAGCGCAACATCGCACACCAAGACATTGGCGGTTTGATGGCGTTAGTGATTATGGGTGGTATGGCCGTTCAACCGATGGTGACGTGGTTATCTCATCACATAGGACAAGTGTTATTAATGGCTCTGTTCTGCCTGCTAGGGGTTGCAAGCATTGGTGTGCTCACTATCAACCATGATTTTTACGTTCTTGGTATGAGCTTGTTTGTGTTAGGTATGGCGACCTTTGCGCTTTACCCAATTGCGATTAACTTGGGTTGTCGCAATTTAGACCCGAGCTACTTAGTTTCAGTGACTCAAGTTATGTTGTTGTGTTACAGCATCGGCTCTGTAGCAGGGCCATTGGTTGCGGATAGCTTTATGGATTCACAAGCAGGATTATTCACTTACCTGTTCGCGTCTCTACTCGCTACAACCATCTACATGCTAATTGCTAGCCTAAAGCGTTCTCCTCTACAGATTGCAGGCGAGTAAATCAAATAGGCAGGCACAAGAACGGTATCACTAGGGCTCTTAGTTATGACTTCCCGTCTAAATTAAGAGCCCTTTTTGTTTTATGTCGTCTGGAGGAAAGAGCGACAAAAAACCAATAACAAATAGCAAATAGCAATAACAAATAGCAATAAAATCTATTATTTCAAATGGTTAAGGTTGAAATACGTAACCTTCACCAGTAATCGTGATGATTAATCCGTCTCCAAATAATGATCTTATTTCAGATATCGCAACAATCACAGATGAGTTGGTCACTTTCTCACTTTCCCAGCCAATCTTCTTTAATTGGCCAACACTGAACAATTCACCTCGATGTCGATTCATAAATAAAATGATCTTTCGGTACGCCAAAGGCATGGTAGCCAGTACGTAACCATTTTCAACATTGCGAATGAGTTTGGTGTTGAGTTCAACAATTTTACCGTTTAGTTCAAGTACTACGTTGTTTTCAGAGTGGTTCGTTTCTATTGCAGGATAAGAGTCCATTTTTATATCATTCCCTTACTATATAGCCAGCGACAAAGTCAGATTCAGTCGTATTTATATAACGTCGCTTATAAGTGGACGTTTTAGATTTGACGATAATCAATGGAATTCGTACGGTAAAGAGATTAAATTTTTATTATTAATATATTAACAGGATATCAATAGAAGATTATTTATTGCTCCATGACATACCCTTCGTTGGAAACGGTTTGTATACAACGGCAGTCAAGAATCCTCCTTATCTCGTAAATAGCAACCAACACAGATGCAGATGTCACCGCTTTACCTGCCCAGCCTACACGCTTCAAAATTTGCTTGCTCACCACTTGGCCTCTGTTCAGGTAAAGATAGAAAAGTACTTTACGATGAGGCTCAGCAAGCGTTCCTATTATTGAACCACAACCCTGCTTGCGTACGATTTTAGTGCCTGATTGAAACTCTTTATTGTTTAAAATGAGCTTCGACGGAAGAGCTAAATCATCCGTCTCACTGATAACTTGGTGCATTAATTCCTCGTGTTGCATAAGCAGTCGTCTCTGAGATATTTCCAATACTATCGAATAGAGCAAAAATACTAAATTGATAGATAGCTCAATACAGTAATATTACTGCAAAGCTTGATCTTGCGTAATTGATCGAGGAAATAAGCAAGGCTAACCAAGAAGTCGATGGCTTTTTCGATATTGGCTGGGTGACAAACCAAAATGTTTTTTGAAACGATGTGAAAAGTTATAAGGATCTTTGTAGCCCAACCGATTAGCAATCATAGAGACTGACCAGTCTTGATATTTCAGCAAACTGGTGGCTTTATCCATGCGTAATTGAATCAATTTACTGCGTGGTGAGAGGTTGAATAGCGTCTTGGTGACTCTATTTAACTGCTCTTCACTGATGAATACCCTTTCGGCCATCCCTGCCACTGTCCATGGCTGGTGCAGACTGCTTTCAATCTCGTTATAGAGCGCTTGAACACGTGCGGTGGTGCTGGTCGATTTGGGTTCAAACCCCGTCAACGTTCGGATGATTTCACTCAAGAGCAACTTACGGTAACTGGCTCGCCCTCCTATCTCAAAGTAAACCAAGTTCATTAATGACCAGATCTGTTCACACTCTCCGAACGGCACTATCCCCTGACCTAAACTTGCTATGTGCTGCCATTGCTGCGTATCAGGCGTCAGCATCCACGCCATTTTCCAATAATTATATTGAGGATCGAGTTCAAAACGAAATGGGGTTTCGGCAGGAAGAACCACCAGCGTATAAGGCGTAATCGCTTGTACCGAGGTTGAAGTGGTTAGAATTCCACCCCCTTCTTGAGTAAAAATCAACGTATGAACATTGACGGATTCTCGCTCAACCCAATAACCATCGTATAGCTTTGCCATACCGCCCATATAGACACCAAAGCTTTTCATCTCTGGGATATCTTCAACGGTCAAAAAACGTTCTTTGCACTGTTCGGCAAGAAAAACGTCATCGTGCCAAGTGGATTTTGGCTTCATTGATTCAATGACGGATTTGCACAGGTTTTGTTGTTTTTTAAACATGTTGTTACTTCGCTCAAAACACTATAGTTCTGCCATAAATCGGAGAGCTTATGACAACTAACATCAACCCTAACTCATCTATGAATAACAAGCCAGAGAGCATCTTACCTCGTATCGTTAAACTTGGTTTACCTGTTGCTTTGCAAAGTGCGCTTGTCGCTATTCTTGCCCTTGCTGACGTATTAATGGTCAGTGATTATGGTATGGAAGCAGCTGCAGCTGTGGGAATTGCGTCAAAATGGCACTTCGTTGCTATTATGATTATGGCAGGGTTGGCCTCAGCAAACGGTACATTAGTCGCTCAATACTGGGGAAAGAATGACCGAAAAAGCGCACGAACAGTATCATCGATTGCGATGATATTTGGCTTAAAAGTTCTGTTGCCTGTTACTGCAATCATCACTCTTGGTTCTCAGTTTTTAATGATGTTGCAAACCAGCGATCAAACCGTGATTGAACTTGGCGCGACTTACCTATGGTATGGCTTCCCTGTCCTACTTCTGACTCACATTGTTGTCGTGGTAGAAGCAAGCATGCGCTCGTCAGGTGACACCGTAACTCCGCTGTTATTAGGTGGCGTTACCATCGCACTCAACATTGCGCTTAACTTCGTTCTTATTAAAGGTGCTTTCGGCATTCCAGCAATGGGCGTAGCAGGTGCGGCATTGGCGACAACCTTAGCGCGATTGATTCAAGTGGGCTTAATGTATAGCTACATGCGTATGCGTAAACATTGGCTATTAACGACACCGAGCTCACCACATCGCCCGTCATTGTGGTTGTCTTACCGTCGCATTGCTTTGCCGTTGACGATGAATGCTGTGTTGTGGGCAATGGGCACCATGGCATATCAAATGATTTTCGGTCACATGGGCACGACTGAGCTTGCGGTGTTTTCGATGCTCGCACCATTTGAATCGCTGTGTTACTCGATCTTCTTTGGTATCTCAGTAGCGTGTTCTGTTTTGTTAGGGCATTCATTAGGCCGTGATGAATTTGATGACGCGATGAGCATGGGTCTAACATTCATTAAAGCCGTCGTTGGTTTTGGCGCGGTCGTTGGGTTGCTACTGTTTATGGGTAAAGAACATGTTCTATCATGGCTAAACCTTTCTACCGATGCATTGTACCCACTCGCTGCACCTGCAATGACTATTATGTGTTTTGCAGTAGTCATTCGTATGCTCAACATGGTGATCATTAACGGTATTATTCGTGCTGGTGGTGATAATGCGTTTTGCCTGCGAATGGATTTCATCGCGATGTGGATGGTGGGTATTCCAGTATGTGTTTACGGTGCGTTTGTCGCTGGATGGGATTTCAAATACATCTATGGTTTGATGTTGGTAGAAGAAGTGGTGAAGTTAGCTATATGCTCGCACCGATACTTGAGCCGACGCTGGATCAACAACCTCACAGTGACCTACGACGAGCCTCAAGCGGTGTAGCTTTATACATAAAGTATTCTTTCTACAAGACTGCCTTCTGATAATGCAGTTAGCAGAAACACAAAAGGTCTGAGCTATCAGACCTTTTTCGTTTCTTCTGCGACCACTTTAAAGCGTCAGTTACTTCTTGTTCATTCGAATATGGCGATTAGACACGTTCGGCAGTGGCTTCTCTGGCACTTTACGTTTCTCATGAATCAAATGTCGTATTGCTAAAATCGGATGCTTAAGTAGCATTCTTGGCCCTGCATAGCGCATCACTAAACGCATCAGCTCTTTAGGGTCAGGCTTATAGCAATGAATCGGACACTTATTGCAGGTTGGCTTCGCCTCGCCATAAGGACAGCGATCAAGTCGTGTTTCAGCATAACGCAACAGTTGCTCGCACTCTTCACATAACGCGTTGTCCAAACGAACAGCACCGTGATGGTCTTTGCAATAGATGTGCACCATAGCAATAACAGTTTTGTACTCGGTTGCGAGTTCGCCTTGCAGAATGTTGTTATGTTGAAACATGATTAATTACTCAGTGATAGACCGTACAGGTTGAGATTGACGCTTTCATTGATCGCCTCTTCAACTCGCTCAAACACAAAACCCAACTTAGTTAGTAGTGCGATGCTACGAATATTATCAGAGGTCGTGATGGCAACTAAATGATCGATATCAGCATTATGTTGAGCTTGTTCAATTATCGCTTGTGCCGCTTCCTTTGCAAAACCTTGCCCATATACTGCAGGTACAAAGCCATAACCAATATCATGCGCCTCTAGTGTGTCTCTTTTAATCAAACCACAGACACCGATTGGCGTTGAAGACTCTTTAATCTCGACCATCAGTAAACACACACCCTTCTCTCTATACATCTTAAGAATGTTGTTTTCGATGTATTCAACAGCCTTGCCAGTATCTGTAATTTCCTTGTCTCCGATATAACGTAAGAAATCTTCTGAGCTGTATAATCGCTGAATAAACGCCGCATCTTGAGCTGCCATCATTCTTAATCGTAAGCGTGCGGTTTCGACTGCCTGCATAGTGATATTTTCCTTGCTGGATAGCATGTAAATATTGAGTTCTAGATCTAAAATGATTATCCTCCACCGCATAAACTAAATACAAGGCTATGCAGCAATGAACCGTAAGAAAAAAATCAATCAAATTCTAAAGAAAAGACAGAAACAGGCGACGTCTAAACTGCATGGTAGCAACAAGCCTCGCTATATTTCTAAAGCTGACCGCGCAAAAATGGAAGCTGAAGAGCAAGCGAAAGCCGCTCAAGAGCAAGCTGAAGGCACAGTTGAAGCTTCTGTTGAATCGGAAGAAGCTGGTATCGAAACTAAAGAGACAAAAGCTGCAGAGTAAGTTTTAAACTCGCAGTACTCTTGCCCAGCACTCTGACCAAAGCCAACGGACATGAACAAAAAAAGCAGCCTCTATTTGGGCTGCTTTTTTGATCCTACCGTTTTAATCTAGCGACTCGGCTATTTAATTAACCTCTAAAAGGTTCAATTTCCCAGCGTGCGAGCGGCGCTTTTGCATTAATCCCTGCTCTTCCCCAACGGTCTACCGAATCAACAACAAGAATTCGTTCATTAGGTACCAGTGACTTAATCAACGTCGTTGGCTTTTTCGCTGTGACTAACCAGAGTGCATCGTCTTCTGAAAACATGGCTTTGAGTTTCGCTTTGTCTTGCTCTGTCCATTCCAGTTCTGCTTTGAACATGCGCTCTTCAACAAACAGTTGGCTACCTGAAGCGAAATCTTCCAAGCTTTCTGAAAGCAACAAGACTGAATCTACGTCGTTATCCAATAACACCGCTTGTTGCTTGTTAATCAGTTCACGCACATCAAGCATTACACGCTGTAGGTTGCTATCAATGGTCTCAGCTTGCGCCGGCCACAACAACTTAAAGTCATCAGCCACAATTGCCGCCATACGCGTTAGATTGGTTGGGTTTAACCACGCGTATTTAGACACTTCACCATTTGATAACGTCAGCGCAGCGACACCTTGCGCACGCGGTGTAATCGCTTGAGCAGCATCAACCTCAACCAAACGGATGTTGCCTTGTCTTGCGTATACAAATGTAGGATCAGCTTGCCAGATGGATGACAGCGTTAGTGCAACGGTCGCTTTTTCTCCTGACTTAAGCACCTTACTTGCGCCCTTAGTGCCAAACCAATTAGGCAAGCGATCAATACCGTAGCGTTTTGGTGGTAGGTATTCAGTCGTAATGTCTGTGCCTTTGGTTAGCTCTGTCGCTAGCGCATAAGTCACAGGCGTACTGGTGAGGATATCTTCAGCATTAGCGCTGATAGACACCATTGAGCCAACCAACAACAGACTACTAAGTGCACTCACTTGAGTCGCTGTTTTTATTGAGCTTGAAATACGATTCATCAAAGAAGTCATGGTTATGCCTTTCTTATAATTCGGTATAGCGTCGCCGCTAGGAAAAAGGTAGCAGAAACGATGATGATTGAAGCGCCCGATGGCACTGGCAGTTTTAGCTCCATAGGCAATACCGTTCCGACCAAACACGCGATGGTTGCCAGCAACGCAGAAAGCAAAACAAAGCTGCCCATGCGTTTAGTCAACAATCGAGCCGTCGCGCCAGGGATGAGCAACAATGCCCCAACAAGAACCGCCCCCACGATCTTCACTGCTGCAATCGTCACTAAGGTGATCATCATGACAAACAAGTAGTCATAAAAGCTGGTGTTATAGCCACGAACCTTGGCAATATCAGGGCTAATACAAGTGAGAAGAATACGGTTGAACGTCGGTATCAAGAGCAAAATGATGAGTGCGCAGCTGCCTGCGAGAATCGCTAAGTCTTGATCTGTTACCGTGAGAATCGAACCAAACAGCACGTTCTCAAGCATGTGGATGTTGATCTTACGTGCCACGTACATCAGCAATGCCGCGCCGACCGCTAAAGCGAGCGCAAGGAAAACGCCGACTAAAGTATCATATGGCACATTGGTTCTGTTTCTTACAAAATGAAGAAGCAAAGCAAAGATCATACAGAAACTGAACAGACCAATAATTGGGTTTTCTGGTGGCTCACCAAGCAAAACACCGATAGCAATACCGGTTAATGCGGCGTGACCTACCGCTTCAGAGAAGAAAGCCAGACGCTTTGCAATCACCAAAGTACCAAGGCCACCTAACAACGGGCCGAGTAATAACGCCGCAACTAAGGCATTCACCATGAACGCGTACATGAAGCTGTCTGATAACCAACCCGCTTCAACGCCACTTATGGCAAGTTGTCGTAACCAATCCATTACGCAACCTCCTTCGATTTAACGATAGCTACGCCACTGCTGTAGTGCTGGAACAAGCTTTCAATCTTACTTGGGTGCAGTACCTGTTCATGTGGACCACTATCCACCAAGAATCGATTCACAACATGTACATTAGCCTCTAGGCGACGCACTGCGGTTACATCATGGTGAACGGCAAGAATCGTGCGACCTTCGTCAACGCATTCACGAACTAGCAATTCTAAATAACGAACGCCTTGTTCATCCATGCCTGTCGTTGGTTCATCCAACACTAATAAACTTGGGTTATCCAATAAGGCTTGAGCAAACAATACACGTTGTTGTTCACCGCCCGATAACTGGCCCATACGGCGGTCGCTACGAGTCGCCATACCCACACGATCCAATTGCGCTAATGCAAGATCCAACTGCTTAGACTTACGACGCCAAAATAGTGGAATTCGAGTTTGGTTAAGCAACACGAAATCCATAACCGTTAGGGGTAAGCTCGATTCGAAGGTCGCTTTTTGAGGAACGTAACCAATACTTGGCTTTTCTGGCCAATGAATATTGATTTGCCCAGAGAAAGGCGTCAAACCAAGAACAGAGCGCAGCAAAGAGGTTTTGCCACCGCCGTTTGGCCCCATGATCACATGGCACTGACCCGCTTTAAGTTCTAGTGATATATCGTCAAGTATGACGTTGTTGTCGTATTGCAGACCGAGTTGATTGATTGAAATCGATGGACCTAGCATTATGCGTTCCCGCTCTTAGCTTGGTTAGCCGCCGCAAATTTCATTGCTTCGATCAACGTCTCGAGGTTCTTCTTCATCTCAACTTCAACTTTGTCGTCTTGATATTCGCCATGCGTCATGTGAGAAAAACGGTAAAGCTGAACACCTGTTTCCGCTTCAATCGTGTCAACAAAACGGTTTGGCATGTTTAGCTCGTAGAACAGAACATCAATGCCCGATGCGCGGATCTTTTCGATCGTCTCTTGCAGCTGGCTCGCACTTGGTTCAACACCGTGTGCAGGCTCAATCACCGCCGCAACATCAACACCAAACTCTTGCAGAATGTACCCATAAGCATTGTGCGTGGTCGCCACTTTCATGCCTGAAGTATCGAGTTCACCTAATGACAACATCGCATCACGCTTCATAAAACGAAATTGCTTGGCGTACTTACGTGCGTTCTTGCGATAAAACGCCGCGTTGTCTGGGTCGAGCTTAGATACTTCACTCGCGATGGTGTAAACCTTTTGAATCGTTGTCGAAAGCCCAACAAAGGTATGCGGGTTCACAGCACCTTGACCAACAGACTGGCCTAATGCGGGAAGTAGAGGCACTTCTTTGTTTGCTTCGATCACGACTAAGTCATCACGTTGCGCGGCTGAAATCACTTTAAGCGCGAAGTCATCGTGACCAATACCGTTTACCACGATTGCATCCATTTGGCTCAATCGCTTCAAATCATTCGGTTGTGGTAAGTAGTTATGCGGATTAAAGCCAGCATCAACCAAAGGAAGGATGTTCACTTTGTCACCCACTACCGCTTTTACGTAGCTGTAGTAAGGTTGAAGCGTGATACCAATCGTCAGCTTATCGCTATCGATCTTGTATTCTTTTGCCAGTGCATTGGGTGTCATTAACACCGCCAATAACGACATGAACAGAGTCATAATTCGCATAGTAAATCTCTTATTATTTTTGAACATTTTGTTTTTCGAGAATCTGGGGTTAATGAGAAGAAGCATCATGCTGATCAGCAACTTCTGACTCATTCACCACCAATTTCCAACCAGTAGACTCAAGCGTGTGTTGGTCAAAAGTAGCTGGCTGTTTCGCTACACCACCAAAGAAAATCCAGATTTCAGGTGAAACGCTGTTGGCGTTTAAAATAAAGGAATCAGCAAAGCCATGATCGCTTGGCGTAGAAAAGTAGTAACCACGCTTATCCAATACCCAAGTATGAGAACCTTTACGCTTCCAACTCTGATCTTCAACAAATGGCGCGACCCATTCATCTTTAAGTGATACGACACTTGGCCATTCGCCGTCTGAGTCCATACGCAGGTCACGAATCTCTTCATGCGCTAAACGCAGCTCTGATAACATCGCCAAGTTTTCTTGTTCAACATCGGTCACCAGAATTTGATGATCAAGTACCGCTTGTACGTGGGTTTCTGCTTGATGAAATGGGATCGCGACCGTAGCAAAGCTCAGAATGAACACAATGATCAGCCCTACCCATTTGCCTTCTCTGCCGCCCGTGTCAGCACGTACACCTTGGATCATCATTTCTCGCTGATCTCAACAACGTCGACTTCAACAGGAAACTCATGGCCTGAATCGAATACAAGGTAGAACTCAGTGTCAGGGTTTAGAAACTCAACGATAGAGCGCTTATCTGTCATCTGTTTTGCAATCAAGTTGTCTTCGTAGTCGTACATCTCAACTGCGTAATCAATCGCTTTACTGCCATCCGAATAACCCGCTTCACACGCCACGGTTTTGCCTTCAAACCAACAGCTCATCAGTGGAAAGTGTGCTTGCGCAGGTAATGCAGCGAAACCGAGTCCCAGAGCCAAGCATGGAGTGATTATCGATTTTAGTTTTGTTTTTATTGTCATGGTTCATACCCTAGCCACAGTGCAAATTCTCAGAAGTAAACTGAGCGATAAAGGGCTCAAATGAGCCCTTAAGTTTTTGGTTGCTTAATCAGGGATCTAGCCCCGACATCACAAATTATTGAAGCAGTGCTTCGAACGTTAGGTGAACGTTCGCGCTTGCTTTGTCTGCCAGTGGGTTGTCAATCAACTCACCTTTGTAGTTCGCTTTCATTACGTAACGACCCGCTACGTCTGGAGTGAACGTGATTTCACCGTTCTCATCACTCACTACATCAATCTGTTCTTGGTGGTTGCGGTAAAGCGTGCCTTCACGAGTGATCTCCGCTTTCACGTCTTTTTGGATTTCACCGTTGTAGAAGAATTGGAATGTCACCGGTTCGCCTTCAATGATGTCCGAAGGGTGCGTTACTGGCTTCATTTCAAGTAGCTTGCCTTCAATTTTGAAGACTGAATCCGATGGCTTACCTACTGTGATGTAGCTTTCTGCACGAGTGAAGCTGATTTGTGTTACCACGTCACGCGACTTTTCAGGAAGAACTGAATCACGTTCCGCTTTGTTTGCTTTGATCCATTTCACTGTGTCACGACGACCCGCTTTGTACTGTGTGTAGTAAGATGGCTGGTTGTTGATCGCAACTTTGTGTGTACCTTCTTCTTCAAAGTAGAAATCGAAGATTGAACGACGTTTGCCACGAACAACAAAGTTAGGACGTTCGCTACGGCCATCAGGCATGATGACATGTGCATTTTCACTGCCTGCAGGCTTATCAAAAACAAACGTACCGTGAGACGCAGTCACGTCGAACGTTAGCCAATCACCGCCTTCTTTCGATACGGTAAAGTGTGATGGCAAAATCCAACGCGGGTGAGCTTGTGCTGTTGTCGTCGCTGCTAGGCCGAATGCCATCACGCCCGCTAGAGCGAGTGCTTTGATTTTTGTCTGTTTCATCATGTTCAATTCCATTATTTATAATTGTTAGCCGTGTCGCTCTATCTGAGCCTACGATGACGACTGTCTATTCTGTTGAGTTTGCTTTTGCTATTCGCACTTACTATTTAGCGATGTAGTTCAGAGTGATTTCACCCGTCTCTTCTGTCGCCTTTAGCTCATAAGAAGCATTTACATCCGTTAGCGATACTTTTTGACGAAGGTAATTACGGCCGCCGTGTTCACGCACAACCTCGATATGAACCGTGTATTCGCCTTGCTCTAGAGTTTGGCCATCATCGCTCTTACCATCCCAAACGAAACGGTACTGGCCAGCAGGACGCGTTGCAGAAGTCACTGCATCAACCAATTCACGATCGTAACGCCCAACTTTTCTCCACCAGCTACGTAAGTCTTTAAGCCATTCATCTTTACCGACCCAAAGCTCAATGGTTTTCACTGACTTTCGTTCGCTGTTCTCTACCCACACCGCCACATAAGGACGCGCGTACATAGAGGTATCAATCTTTGGAAGCTTAAAGTTCACATCAAGTTTTGCCGTATCAGGGATCGCTTGTGCCATCCCTAGGCTTGGCAAAAGAGATAAAGCAAGAAGCGCCTTGCTCCAGTTCATTTTTTTCATGTTTAACAACCTTTTAAATCCGTTTAACCTTTAGTTCGTTCTTCAGGCTGATTCATCAAGCAGACTCATCAACCTGATTTATCACGCTAACTAATAGTTAAGGTACGGCGACAAAATAGATAGCAAGCGAGATTGCAGACCCAAATACCGTCCATTTAATGGAGGTATTCAGTGTTTTTTTCTTAGGTAACAGTAAGCACACGCCTGTAAGTACAAAGAAGATCATCAGTAGCGCTGTGATATCGATGAACCACTTCCAAACTTCACCGCTGTTACGGCCTTTGTGTAGATCGTTCAAAAGTGCGATAACGCCGTAATTGGTGGTTTCGACTTCCACCATTTCAGACGCCACGTCAACGAACACAGAGGCGTTGTAGCCTGGTCCTTTGAAGTCCATAGACACTTCACCGATCAGCAACTCACCGCCTTCAATCTCGGCGTAGATGTCTAAACCTGAAGGAACGCCAGATAGGTTGGCTTCTTCAAACAGAAATGTTTCAAAGGCCGTTTCGTCGGCTTTTAATCGCCCGTCTTGGATTGAAAATAAACTTGTAGGAAGCGTTAACGTAGACCGTTGGATATTGGGTTGGGTTGATTCAAATAACTCAGGTCGATTAAGGGTGATACCTGTCACTGAGAAGAAAAGAACAACGAACAGAAGCGCCATTGAAATATAAACATGAAGTCGACGAGCCCATGATTGAACCGCCCTACTTTTTAACGACATACAAACCAATACCTATAAATTTTATGGCGTCAATTTAGTTGATAATCATTCGTATTGGCATTCAATTTACATTGTTTACGTTTGCCGAGCGGCGTAAGCAAATTTACGTAACATTACAAGGGAAGTAATCGAACTGCTTATCTACTCTGTTAACATGTAAATCTTGTTAACGTTTAGAGCTGGCGGTAATAACAGTTTCAAACGTCAATCAAGGGGACAAACGTCAATGTGATTCAACCCAAAGATCATCGATAGAAAGCAATAGGTGGATACACCGTGCATTTAAGAAAGGAAAACTGGAAGTATTTAGAACTGAGATCACTATCAAGATCATTAACATCACGATCTGTTCAAGAGTAGTTTAAGCTTATTGTCTATAAAACGAGCATGGCGATACATGTTTAAAAGGATTTTGAAATGCGTATTATTATTTTAGCTTTTACCTGTTGGTAACGGCTTGTACTAGCCAGATTATCGGCACTGACGAACATATCGAGAGTTATATCGGCTCCAATATTGCCGACGCCCAAAAGTTGTATTTAACGCCTCACTCCCAAGCTGTTTCATTTTGGGAGTCGCGCACGTTTGCTTGGGTAGAAACTCAAACCCCACTCGAGAATGGCGAAACACAACATGCTTTCAAAAACCCCTATCGTGACTGCACTATCAACTGGGTTGCTGACCAAAACGGAATGATCATCGCGGGATCGCACAGTGGCGAGATGTGTAGCCCTTAACTTTGCCTTTGCTCATACCTCGATCAAACACCAAGGCCTAATGAAACACTAAGGCTCAATTTTATTCAATATATAAAAAAGGGTGTCATTTGAACGATCAAATGACACCCTTTTGCTTTTCTTGTTTCTAATGTACTGTTTCTTGTCTTCTGTTTGCTATGAGTGGTTAGACGTTTCCGTTATCACTTACCGTTCTAAGCTGAGTCAGATATTTAATCCAACCTTTCGCCTCAGAAGATGGCTCAATATTGTTCGCACGTTTCGCTTGAGCAAGAGCATTATCTAGATTCTTTAGCTTGTACCATGAACGCACTTTCGCTAAAGCAACGTCGGCTTGTTTGTTTTTGTCTTTCACTTTGTCTAAAACAACCAACGCTCGGTCGTAGTAACCTTGCTGAACCAATAGCTGTGCCACATTCCAATGGTATTGAGTGTCTTTTTTAGACGCTAACGTCCACACTTCAATGGCATTGTCCCACTCTTTCGCTAGCTGCCAGTAGGTTGCTTGCTCAGCCAGAAGTTGAACGTCACTGTTCGCGTCATCTAACTTACTTATTTCTTCAGCAGCTCGCTCTGGAATACCTCGTTTGGCATAAAGCTGTGCTAATAAACGGCGATCCGAATTTTTAAGCTCAACGCCCTGTAAATCAGCCAGTGCTAACGTGTTCAATGCATCACGATTACGTTCCAATCTTAGCTGAATACCGACAAGTTGACGCCACCAGTTATCTTTCTCTGGTTGAAGTTCAATGAGGCTTTCCAGTGTCGGAATAGACTGCTTCCACTGTTTTAACTGAAGCTGTGCGCCCAATTTTAGCGATAGAGGCGACAACTCTGCTTTTGAATTGAATTTGTCTCGATTATCGATGGCAACTAAGACTTTCGACCAGTTTTCAATTTGGTATTCAGCTTGTGCAATTCGCATCCAAAGCGTGTCTTTCTTTTCTGTTTCTGGCGCTGTTTTCACTAACTCATAATAGTGCGGAAGCGCGTTTTTAAACTGCTGATCGTTCAACAACAAATCAGCCAGCATGCGCTTCGTTATCCAAGCTTGCTCATCAACCAGCAAATTGCTGTCGACCGCATAAGTAAGCTGCTTGATTGCCGTGTCGGTTTTGCCATCTTGCCAGTAAAACACACCCAGCATACGAGCTACGTATGCTTTGTCGTAACCTTTAGAAAGCTCCAAGCCTGCAAGAACGTCAATCGCCTGTTTAACCTGTTCATCTTGAGCAAGCTTGTGCGCCTTTTGAACACGAATGGCAGTATATTGAGTTAGTTCTTTTGCTTGTGTTGTAAGGGGCATTAACAACAAGCCCACTAATATCCATATCTGTTTCATCATTTTGCCAACTTAAACTCTAGTTTCACGGTTTGACCAACCTGAGCTATCGCTTTTCCATCGACGACTTTCGGTTGATATTTCCATTTTTTAAGTGCTCTCATCGCTTCACGTTCAAACATACGACGTGGGTTTGCGTCAGTGACTTGAATATCAACTGGGCGCCCCGTCTCATCGATAGTAAAAGACATAATGACATGACCTTCAGCGCCACGCTTAAGCGCCTTCGCTGGGTAACGAGGTTCTACTCGATACAGAGGCATTGCCTGTTGGTTTGACCCAAAATCAGAAAATGTCGGCGCGTTAATCGCTAGGCCATCAACCGATGTATTCAAATCCAATGACGGCAGTGAAGACATCGAATTCAGAGGCGTAACTTCAGCTTGTGACTGAGACGTTTTCGCTTCCGGTGGCGGCTCTGGCATTTCTGGTTTTTCAGGGACTGCACGCTGTCTTCTTTGGACTTCTTGTTCTTGTTCCACCATCACCATATTGAAACTTAACGTCTCACTATTATCTGGTGAACGTTGGTGGCCATTATCGACCATCCAAGCCATAAAAGAAAACAGAGCTAAGCCCAATGCGCCCGCTAGCGGTAAAGCAAGAAATAGGCGAATCATTTATGAAGATCCTCCAAGATCATCGCTTTTCAGCAGCAAGCGCAATGTTTTTAACACCCGCACCTTTAGCAGCGTCCATCACTTTAACAACCGTACCGTTGTAAGCGTGTTCATCCGCTTGAATAACCAAAGAAGCATCAGGTTGTTCTAGCAACAAGTGTTCTAACGTTGCTTGGACACGCTCAACATCAACAACACGTTTATCGATGAAGATGTCATTCGCAGAAGTAATCGCTACAAAGATGCCCGCATCTTTTTGGCTTACTACGTTAGAAGCTTGTGGGCGATTGACTTCAACCCCTGATTCACGAACAAATGAACTGGTCACAATAAAGAAAATAAGCATGATAAATACAATATCAAGCATCGAAGTAAGGTCTATTTGAGCCTCTTCGTTTTTTGAATGACGTCGACCGAGTCTCATCGTTGACTCCTTAAAGATTTTTCTAATTTCAATTCTAAGCGGTTACACACTTTCGCTAATCGAGCATGAACAAACATACCCGCCAACGCAGCAACCATACCCGCCATGGTTGGCAGTGTTGCCAACGAGATACCTGAAGCCATCAATTTAGGGTCACTGCTTCCTTGAGTCGCCATGACATCAAAAACAGAGATCATACCGGTAACGGTACCTAACAAGCCCAACATAGGACAAATAGCGACTAACAGCTTAATAAAATTCAAGTTTTGGTTAAGTAAGATACTCGCTTGGCCTAACCAACCTTCACGAATGGCTTTAGCATGCCAAGAAGAGTGATCTTCTCTTTCATGCCACTTTGTAATCCAAGCTTGGCGTTGTTTTGGAAAGTAGAACGCAAGATAAAGCACGCGTTCTACCACAAGCACCCAATACACTAGGACAACAGCCGCTAGCCACCACAGGACGAAACCGCCCTGCTCCATAAAGCTTGATAAAGACAGCAGCCAGTCACTCGTTAACCAACTTGCTGGTAATAGAGAACCCGACAAAATATCCATTACGCAGCAGTCCCAACAGGTGAAACAACAGGTTTTGATTCAACCGTCTTTTCTGCCTGTTCAGCAACAAGGCCAATCCCTTGTTTCTCAAGAATATTACGAATGTTTTCAGCCTGAGTGCTAAGAATGTTGTGTGCCAGTAGTAGTGGCATTGCAGCAACAAGACCAAGTACGGTTGTTACAAGCGCCATCGAAATACCACCCGCCATCACTTTAGGGTCGCCATTGCCAAACTGTGTAATCACTTGGAATGTTTCGATCATGCCGGTTACGGTACCCAACAAGCCAAGCATAGGTGCGAGCGCTGCTAGAAGTTTCAGCATCGACAAACCTTTCTCTAGGTGAGTCTGTTCATCAACGACCGCTTCTAAAAGACGTAGCTCAAGTGCTTCAACCGTTTGGTTTTGCTCTTTGTTGTAAACTGCAAGAACACGGCCTAGAGGGTTGTCGCCCGCTTGTTCAGGGTTCTTAAGTTGTGCACGAATTTTCTGACGAGCGATAGCCAAAGAAATACCACGAACCAATGCGATGATTAAACCAATTGCCAACAAGCCAAGAATCACTTTACCAACAACACCACCCGCTTGAAGGCGGTCAGTTAGGCTTGGTGTTAGCGCTAGTTGCTCTAGCATGAACCCACGAGAAGGGTCGACAACCACGTTAGACACGTCGCCATTCGCTAATGCAGATAGCGATGCTAAAGTTGGACCATTCGATGGTTGTTTCAGATACGCAATCGCATCTTCACGCTGAGTGTTCCAGCTAACATAGCCTTGTTCTGTTACTAGGCCGATTGAGCCTAAGCGATAAGCGTCGACAGTTTGTGTGTTGCCTTCACCATTGATGAATGCAATTTGAGATTTGCTAAGCTCAGAGCTCGCTTGGATCTGTTCAACCATGCTCATCCACAAACCGGTCAGCTGTGGCATTGAAGGCAGTGATTTAGCATCAATGATTTGATCAACAGTTGCCGTGTGTTCAGCGCGATCAACACTGTTCACGGTTGAGCTAAGCTCTGCGCCGAGTTCTTTTGCGTTTTGACGAACGACACCGAACAGCTCACCTAAGCTACCGGTTTCTAAACGCAGCTTCTCTTCTAAGCGAGCAAGCTTGTTTTCGTTATCACTGAAGGTTTGAGTCAGAACATCTGTCGCACCTTGGATAGACGTACGTTTCGCTTCAAGCTGAGCTTTGATCGCTTTCAGTTCTTGTTCTGTCTTTTTGAAGTCAGCCTCACGCACCACGTTGTGAGAAGCTTGAGTGCGGCTTTCTGATTTTGCTTTATTAACTAGCTGAGCAGTCGTGTCTGATGCAGAGAAAGCAGAAAATGAAATGGACGTAATGCAAAGCAATGCTGCTAATGGCTTAAAGTTCATTACTTAACCTCCGCAACAGTTAAAGAAACAGGTAAAGTAATCAAGCTTGGAGCCGCTTGTTGACCAGCAATATCGTAGGCTTTATCTAGCTCAGACTTCATCGAAGAATCAAGCTCTTGCCATTGATCTTCTGTTTGATCCCAAGACCAGTATTGGCTGCCATTTAGATTGCGAGCAACTAAAGAAATACGACCTAGGTGCAGTACATCAGCCTCAATCGTTTTTTCACTCGTCAATGCTACACGACCTTGATAAACACCCAGCTTGATACCGTAGTCCATCTCAATTTGATATGCCTCTAGGATACGACGATACTTTTCTGCATCACTTACATCCGCGCGAGTCATCATCACTTGCAGCTTTTCAACTCTTTCTAGACGCTGTTCTTTCTTGATTGGCACATCTTGCTCAACTAACTGCTGAAGGCCATCAATCATCTGGTACATCAGAGGCACAACACCTTGACGTGTATATTTGATTTCGTCGATCTGCGCTTCAATGCTCTGAGCTTCTTGATTCTGGCTCTCAACCAATGCAGCAAGGTGATCGTGATAGATTTCTAGGTTTTTAACTTCTTCTTGCAGTCGCTCAATCTCAGCTTGCAGCATTAAAGTCGCTTGTGAGCTTTTATCAATAACCTTTTGGCTCGAAGCCGACGCGTTATTGGTCTTGTTTTGAATTGATTGAGCTTGATCCAAGCTGTTTGCCATCGAAGACGTTGCAACCAAACTGATCGCAAGCGCTAGGCTAGTTTTTAAAAGATTCATAATTGTAGTCATTTACTATAAGAAGAAGGTCAAATGGGTTTTATTGATAAGCAGTCTCATTATCATTAAAAGTCACTCGCATTACTAGGGATATTTTTACTAAATAGCAGAATCACGAAAGGGGAAAGTCGAAACCTTCCCCTTAGTATTTAAGCTATCAATGACATCCTACAGAAAAATTAGTATTTAACCTGCAGTGTTGCCATGTAGTTGCGACCTTCGCCAACAACTACGCTACTTGTGCTGCCGCCTTCAAGGTAATCTGTATCAAACAGGTTTTCTACATTGAAACGAGCAACGAAATCTAGGTTTTCGTCAGACTTCATTGTATGGGCGATACCCATGTCTACACGAGTGTAAGCATCTTTCTTAAACGTGTTAGCGCTTTCTGTGTAACGCTCACCTACATGGTAAACACCTAGGTTTACATCAGTGCCATTGTTGAATGCATAAGTAGACCAAATACTTGCAGTAAACTCAGGAACGTCTGCTGGAGTTTTACCTTCAAGTGCAGGATCATTTTGGTATTCAGCATCCAAGAACATGGTTGATGCACTCAAAGAGAATGCTTCCGTCATGTAGCCCGTTGCAGCCAGTTCAACACCCGTATGAACTTGTTCACCAACTTGAGTTGTACGTGCGTCTTTACCGTTGTTGTTTGCCGGGTCTAGATCTTCCGTCACTTGCATGTTCGATTGAGTGATTTGGAAAAGCGCTCCAGATACGAACAGACGTTCGTCAAACAGTTCCCACTTAGAACCTAGTTCGTAAAGCGTACCCTTCTTAGCATCTTGAGACTGACCAAAGTTCACGTCATTTTTATCTGTGATTTCGCCAACAGGTTCGAAACTTTCAGAGTAAACCGCGTAAATCGAACCATTAGGCGCTGGTGAATAAATCACACCAAGCTTAGGAAGAATGTTGTTGTAGCTTTCTTCTTGATTAGAACTGCTCGTAGTTTTGTCGTAAGCGAAACGCACGCCACCAAGTACTTGCCACTGTTCAGTCAATGTTACTAGATCTTGAACGTAAAGGCCGTAGTGTTGGCTTTCAGAGTGAGACACTTCATTGTCGTTCTTGTAGCTAACGTTAGAAGGCATATCAAAGCCGTTACCACATGCAGCGGCAGCTTCTGCTTCTGTTGCGTTAACGCATGTGTAACCAGAGTCGTATAAACGCTCGTAATCGTAATGTAGGCCATTCACACCAACCAGCAGACGGTGGTTAACACCTAGTGCATCGAAATCACCAGTAAAGTCTACGTAAGCCGTATCAAACGTCCACTCATCGTGGCGATCTGATACTTTGTAGCCGTAACCACCGTTCTTATCGCTATATACTGAGTTGTTTGATTCTGTACGTTGACGTTCATAGAACTGACGGCTGATGCCTGTCTTCACAGACCAAGCGTCGTTCAAGTTAGCGGTTACCGATGCACCGTAGTTTGCAACGTCGTTATCTGTTTGAGCAAAGCGTTGGTCATTAACCGTGTTAGGGTCGATAACTTTACCAGTAGAAGTATCGATTTTAGAACCGTTGTCTAAATCGCCCTCTTCAATAGTGCGGTCGTAGTGCACAGACAACATGATGTCTTCGTTAATATCGTAATCAACAAATAGGCCACCAACAAAGCGGTCAGTCTCTACATCTGTACCATCAAAACGTGTGCGGTAAGAGTCTTGATTTTCTTGTGAAACAATAAGACGAGCACGTAAGGTTTGGTCATCGTTCAATGAGCCACTTACATCAGCAGTAGTACGAGTGTAGCTATCAGAACCAATATCTTGGCTTACGTTAACTTGAGTTTCATATGTTGGCTTCTTAGAAACCATATTCACAAGACCGCCAGGAGCAGACTTACCGTAAAGTAGACCAGCTGGGCCTTTCAATACTTCAACTCGCTCCAAAAGCTCTACCGGTTGGCGGTAATGAGACCAGTGTTGAACACCATCACGCAGGTAACCAGAGCTACTCTCCAAATTAAAACCACGAAGCGTGAAACGCTCACGGTTAGTTGACTTAGAACCCGCACCAACAGATGCGTCGTTCTTAAGAACTTCACCTAACGTACTTGCACGCTGTTCATCGATGATTTGCTCATCGATTACTGAAACTTGTCCCGGAGTCTCTAATTGAGTCGCCTCCATGCGCATTGCTGTTGTGTTTGTGTCGGCCTTGTAACCGTAGTCACGACCTTCAACAACCATGTGCTCGTCTGTTTTTACTGTTTCTGCCAATACTGCTGGTGAAGCTAATACTGCGCCGATCACTAAAGCCAATGGGCTCTTTGAAAACATGTCCTTTACTCCGCTTTTATTCTTTTGTACGAGCACTTTGTTATTTATTCGATGTGCTCGGTTGAACCGTTTCCGGTACCACTGAATCATTTCGGGAGTGAATATAAGTGATAACTATTACCATTTGCATTAAATTTACATTCTTTGCATTCGTAAAGATTTGTAAAGCCCACTGAACACACACTTTCTTTAGCTCAACAAAAACAATTCAATACGTTAATTGAGCGTGCAGATCTGTAAACATGAATTCAACATTTCACTATAAGGTCATTGGTCTGATCAATATAAACAAGCCAAGAGCAATACAAATACTGTCTTGTCTTATTTACTACCTTTGAAACGACTGATTTATGTATAAAACCCTCGATAAATGTAAATGAATGGTGAATTATTTTGTTTTCATTTGTTTAATTTACACAATTATCAGTGACTCTGATCACATCTATAATTTCAAACTCATTTTTTGTTTTTCGATTTGATCAACCGACTGCTAATCTCCCGCTCACTTTGAAAAGGTATCAAAGTTATAAATAATAAGGAGTGTTCTAAATGAATACCAAGAAACCTATGTCTCTAACTGGTCGAGTTATCCTCGGTATGGTCGTGGGCATATTAACGGGATTTGCCATTCAATCCCTTTTTGCAGACAGCGGATTTGTTAACAACTACATCGTTAACGGACTCTTTGAAGTAGGCGGACAGATTTTTGTCGCCAGTTTAAAAATGCTTGTTGTGCCACTAGTCTTCGTTTCACTAGTGTGCGGTACAAGTTCTCTTAAAGACTTATCAACTCTTGGCCGTATGGGTGGCAAAACGCTTGCACTTTATATCGGTACTACAGCCGTTGCTATCACTCTAGCACTCACTATCGGTAACCTGTTCCAACCTGGAGCTGGTGCGGATCTTACTGCTGCGAGCTCTTTCAAATCAGCGGATGCCCCTTCTTTGGGACAAGTAATCATCGACATGTTCCCAACCAACCCTATTCAGGCGATGGCTGAGGGCAAAACGCTGCAAGTTATCGTATTTGCTGTGTTGTTTGGTATTGCTATCAGTGCAGCGGGTAAACCTGGCGAGCGTATCGCAGCGGTGTTCTCTGACTTGAACGAAGTGATCATGAAGCTTGTCGCTCTTCTGATGAACCTTGCGCCTTACGGTGTGTTCTTCTTGATGGCGAAGCTGTTCTCTGGCCTTGGTTTAAGCGCAATTTGGAACCTAGCAGAATACTTCTTAGTACTTGCTGGTACCCTACTTCTACACGGTTTGGTTACCTACAGCGCAATGCTTAAAGGATTCACAGGCCTAAGCCCGATTACGTTCTTACGTAAGATGGAAGATGCAATCATGTTTGCATTCTCAACGGCATCTTCAAACGCAACGATTCCAGTAACGATGGAAACGGCTAAAAACCGCATGGGCGTAGACAACAAAGTCGCTTCTTTCACTGTACCACTAGGTGCAACTGTGAACATGGACGGCACTGCTATCATGCAGGGTGTCGCAACGGCATTTATCGCACAGGCATACAACATCGACCTGACCATGGGTGATTACCTTATGGTTATCCTAACAGCGACATTGGCGTCTGTTGGTACTGCAGGTGTTCCAGGTGTAGGTCTTGTTATGCTAGCGATGGTATTGAACCAAGTTGGTCTACCGCTTGAAGGTATCGCGCTTATCATGGGTGTTGACCGCCTTCTTGATATGATTCGTACCGCAGTAAACATCACAGGTGATAGTGCCGTAACTATCATTGTGGCTAAGTCTGAAGGTTCTTTTGACGAAGCTCGCTTCAATGACCCTGCTGCTGGTGAGAAAGAAGAAGAAGTTAAGCTAACACGCCAACAGGCATAATCTAGCTTTTCTGTCGCTCTTACCTTCAAGCTAAGGCGTAATTAATGGCTATGCCTAGCTGATCATCAAAAGCGTATAAACAAAAACGCCACTGCATCTGCAGTGGCGTTTTTTATTGGGCTATGTTTCTAAGTTATATTTCTGAGCAATATTTATAAGCTATGTTTCTTAGCACGCTTTCAGTCATAGTTATCTATGGAGCAAGACAGGTAACAGCAGGAAGCTAATCAGCGATTGGGAACATTAGATTTACTCTCAATCCCCCATCGTCTCTATTCTCAGCAGTAACCTGCCCATTCATTACACCCATGGCTTCCTTCACGATCGCTAGCCCAAGACCGTAACCACCAGACTGTTTATCACGGGCTGACTCTATGCGAGTAAACGGATCGAAAATCCCTGCAATCTTGTTATCAGGAATGCCATGCCCGTCATCTTCTACAGATATGACACTGTAACGTTTATCGGTTAACAGTTCATAGGTAGTCACGACAACATGAGCATTCTCACCGGCATATTTGATCGCGTTACTGACCAAATTACCGATAACTCGCAGGAGCAACCTTTCATCAACATTAACCATTGATGTCGGCGTCTCTAAATCACCAATCAAAGTTTGATTCGGTTTTAAATCATTTTGCATCTGCGCGATTAGCATCGAACAATAATGCTCAAGGTGCATCAAGCTTGACTTGGAGTCATAGCGAGACGTTTCTAGACGGCTGAATTCAAGTATCTCACCCACCAGCTTGTTCATCTCTTCTGTTTCATTTTCCATTCGTTCTAGCAAACCAATGCTTTTATCATCAACCTTGCTGCGCAGCAGGTGTAGTGCGAGGTTTTGCCTTGCTAATGGTGTTCTTAACTCGTGTGAGACATCACGAATCAAACGACGTTGCTTTTCAGCGAGAGACTTAATCTCTACCGTCATATGATCAAAATCATGAGCAAGTTCGTTGAACTCCCGCGTCGTGGAATTTAACTCAGAAACAACACTGACAGTGAAGTCGCCTTGCGCAAGTCTGCGGCTCGCTTCTCTTAATCTATCCAGCGGCTGCTGCAGGCTTTTCGCCATGATAATTGAGAACAGAGACAACACGATCAAAGCTATTACCGCTTTCAACATGTAAGAATATGGCGCAAAGGATTTAGCCGGGTGAAACTGGTGTGGGAGTTGGATAACCAGTGTTTTACCGTTATTGAGTGGCAGGCCGAATATCGGCTTACTCACACGATCACTAAGTTGGTGATCTAACGTTCTTAAGTATTTGAGCTTAAATTCAAAATGCGGGTGCATGTGACGATGTGTAACTGGTCGATTGTCTTTATCGATGACAAACAGATAATACTGCTGAGCATTGCCCCAATCCGCGAGTTCATCCATGTCCCCTTCTTCAATCAACACATTCGCTTGATAGGCAAGGTCGAGCATTTCCGCTTTAACCGATTCTGGCACTTTAAGCAGCGCTTTCATCAAGGCTCTTTCAGCGACACCTTGCAGGATCAAAATGCTAACTAAAATGACGGTCAGGTAACTGAATAATTGGAAAGTGAGTCCGTCTTTGCGCTTGGCAATAAAATCAGGGCAACGCAGCAGTTTTTGGCTCATACCCCTACCGACTCTAGGTAGCTATAACCTTTACCACGAACGGTTTTGATGTGTTGTTTAGACAAGCCAGCCTGAACAAGCTTTCGTCGTATATTACTGATGTGCATATCTAAATTACGATCGAAAGGACAAAGCTCTTTCTTTAGAACATGGATTTGCAGGTCAGATTTTGAGACGACAATACCGTCATTTTTGACAAGATAATCAAGCAGATCTTTTTCAGTGCCCGTGAGAGGTAAACGAGAGAGTTGTTCGCACAAACCATGATTAGAGGAAGCTAAAGATTGTCTCTGGCGTTCAAAACCGACTCGGCGCAAGATCACCTTAATACGGGTTAGGAGCTCAGGAACATTGAAAGGTTTGGCGATGTACTGGTCGGCTCCGGCTTGGTAGCCATCCAGCATAGAGGCATCGTCGTTCAGTGCAGTCAGCATAAGAATGGGAGTAGCAAAACGCTGACAAATACGCCTTGCCACTTGAATTCCGCTCAAGTTTGGAAGCATTACGTCTAGTAGAACCAAATCGACAGGGTTCGATTGAATAAACTCTAGCGCAGATTCACCACAATGAACGGTATCAACATGATACCCCTCATTTTCCAATACTTCACCCAGTAACTCACACAACTGGATATCATCATCAACAACTAAAACGCGAGACATTGCACATACCGATAAATAAGAACAGTTTGCATTCTAATTATCGTTATTATTGATTTCAATTATAAAGTGCGGGATTCCCTCTATAGAAGAAAATCTTTTTCAATCGGTACAAATTTTGAGGCAGAATCGATAAGATTTTGAGCAGTTAACCCCGGAACACCATACACTTCAACAGGTTTGCCAAAACGTTCTTTGATTCGCTCTACAAGGATTTCGAAATCACCGTCTCCTGATACCAAAACAATCGTATCAACCGTCTCTGCAAGTTCTATCGCGTCTAACGCAATACCCACATCCCAGTCGCCTTTTGCACTGCCATCTCGGCGCTGAATAAACGGCTTTAACTTCACATTAAAACCCACACCACGAAGGATATGGTGAAATTGACGCTGCTTTGGATCTTGGCTTGAGATTGCGTAAGCATTAGCTGCCACAACGTTACGCCCTTCCGTGGCAACATACCAAAACTGGTTATAGTCGAAGTTAGAACGGTATTTGTCGCGCGTTGTGTAGTAAACGTTCTGAACGTCGACCAAAATTGCTATGTTTTCCATAATTTCATACCTTTAGATTTTCCGTATACCCTATTCTATTCAACTCTAAAATGCGAGCCGCTTTCTTTAATAAAAATGAACTCATTAGCTATGCTTAACGTAGCTATTATTGGCTTAACGTAGCTGTTATCGGCTTAACGTCGCTACTATTAGCTTAACGCAGCTGTTATTGGCTTAACGTCGCTATTATTAGCTCAACGTAGCTGTTATTCGCTTAACTCAGAGCTTGTTTGAGTTTATCAAGGAAGGTGGGACATGCAGTACCAACAAATAATCAGATCATACCTTGGCAACAACACCAACGGCTCAGTGTTGGCCTTTTGCTGCGCAGCGATAACCAAAGCAATATCCAAACCATTAAAAACTCTATTAACAAGCGCGGTTATGTTTATGATTCTGTCAGTCAACTCGTTACACGCTTACCCAGCCTACTCTCACTCCAAGGCCTTACCGCACCGCAGTGTGATCTATTTTGCACCGAAGGAAGATTCTGCCGTCAAAGAGTTTCTCAATGAAGTGTTGATCAATAACTGTCAATTGGATGAACGAGACGTGGTTATCATAGTCATCGCGGAAAGCGGCTACACAGTTCCTACTTGGCTTGAAGAAGAATTTAACTTAGAGGCGGTAACCGACAGCTATGGAATACCGAAAGGCTCACATACTGCTGTTTTGATAGGTAAAGACGGAAAAGAAAAGCACCGATGGAATGGGAAGACGGATTGGAACCTTATCACCAACATTATTGATGAGATGCCGATGCGCCAAAAAGAAATGCAGCGACAAAGTAGCCGCTGCAGTATTTGATTCTTAGTCAGCTAAGCGGTCGCTTAACACACTAACTTGTAAATTAATCAATTAAGCTTGCTTGTTAAACCAAGCCAATTTTTCATGAAGCTGGGCAACGCTACCTACCACAATCAATGCTGGGCTCTTTGCAACGCTCGCAAGTTTGGCTAAGTCACTCAAACCACCACGGAAGACTTTCTGTTCTTGGCGTGTACCATTCTCAATAATCGCAACCGGCATGTCTGCTCGCATACCGTTATCCAGTAAGTTTTTCTGAATGTTCGGGCTCTCTTTCAGACCCATGTAAAACACGATCGTGTGATTGTGTTGAGCAAGCGAACGCCAATCAATATCTTCGCCATCTTTCTTTAGGTGGCCAGTAATGAATTGAACACTTTGTGCGTGATCTCGATGTGTAAGCGGAATACCCGCGTAAGCAGTCGCGCCTGCAGCTGCGGTGATACCAGGTACCACTTCAAATCTCACGCCATTTTCAGCCAGAGTTTCACACTCTTCACCACCACGACCAAAGATAAACGAATCACCACCCTTTAGACGGACAACGTGCTTGTTTTCTTGTGCTTTGGTCACCAATAATTGGTTGATCTGATCTTGTGGTACACAGTGATGATCGAGCTTTTTCCCCACATACAGCATTTCTGCATCGGAGTTAGCCATTGCCAAGATATCTTTAGATACTAAGCGGTCATAAACGACCACATCGGCCTGTTGAATAACGCGTGCCGCTTTTAGGGTAAGTAAGTCTGGGTCACCAGGGCCCGCGCCTACTAATGAAACCAATCCTTTGGTTACTTCTTTAACATTCGATGACGATACTTCTGACATGCTGTGCTCCGAAGGTTTGCTTGTTTTATCTCTAGCTTCAATCTATGTGATAAGTCACTGTATTCATGATGACTTATCCAAATCCTTAACCCTTAGACTATCAGGTGTTGAGTTAAATAATCAGTCTAAATACTAACGAAGATAGAAGTAATTATAACAAAACAGTCTATTGCAGGTATTTTATACCAATCGTAGTAAATAACTGTTCATCCTAGCTGGTTAAAACGCTCGATAACTTCGTTAGAATTTTTGATTGTAGAATAACTACTTATCGAAAAATTCCGCCTTGTTCTCAAGCCTTTTTCCTGCGCTATTTCTGATCACTTACTTACTGTGATTGGTATTACTCAATAAAAATCAACGCATTGATGATGTTTAAGGCTTTCGAACTAAAAAAGCCCCAAACATGTTGTTGGGGCTCTTAATCTCATACTAAATTACGTTTCACCGTATTCAGAGTTACTTAGCACCTAGAGAAGGAGCGGTTCTAGCGTGTGTTAGGAACAAAGGTACACATGTTAAGAACAAACCACCTACGATGTTACCTAGGATTGTTGGGATAAGGTTGAAGTTCAACCATGTCGCGATACCGAAATCAGCGCCAAGAATCATACCCAGTGGGAATAGGAACATGTTTACTACTGTATGCTCGAATACTAGTGCGAAGAAGATGAAGATTGGGAACCACATCATTGCGACACGACCAGACACAGTACGTGCTGTCATGTTACCAATCACACCTAGACAAACCATTAGGTTACAGAAGATGCCGCGCACGAAACATGTGATCCAGCCGTCCATACCCATGTTTTCAAAACCTAGGCTACGAGCTGTAGAAACTGCAATGAACTTTTGTGCTACTGCGTTTGGATCTAAAGAGAAGTTACCCGTTAATGAGATAGCAACCAGTACCGCAACGATTAGAGAACCGATAAGGTTACCAAGGCCAACAATACCCCAACAACGTAGAACACGACCCCAAGTCACACCTGGGCGGTTATCGAATTTCGCTAAAGGAGCAAGGCCAAATACCCCCGTTACTAGGTCGTAGCCCATAACACTTAGAATGACGAAGCCCACTGGGAACACAAGAGCGCCAACAATACCAATGCCTGTTTGCACGATAGCCGTGATTGCTACAACAACGGCAAGAGAAAGAATGATGCCTGCCATTGTGCTTCGAATCAGAAGATCACGAGTACTCGTTTTCGTTTTCGCTTCACCCACATCGATCATTGTTTGAACGAATTCAGCTGGTTTAAAATCAGGAGACATAAGGTTGTCCTTAAAAAGTTAAAATTAAAAGTTAAAATCGGATAGGAAAAGGTTCTAGTTGCCGAACTAAGGCAATGTCGATAACTAGAACCCTTGATCTATCAAATCTTGTTACGTATTCGATTATGCTGAGATTTCAACAGCACCTTTGGTAATACGAGCTTTATACGCTTTCACGCTGAAGTTCTCGTCTTCCATGCACACACCTGTTGCTAGGTTAAAGCGTTGCTTCTTAAGTGGGCTCGCCACCCAAAGCTCACCTTTGTGCTCAACCGTTAAACCGCGAGATAACACGTTTGATTGGAAAAACGGGTCAGTATTACTAATAGCGAACACTTCTTCGGCTTTAGTTGGGCGGAAAATAGCAACTTGCTCACCACCAACCAATGCACAAACACCGGTACCTGGAATAATATCTTCGATCTTACAAACTTTGGTAAATGCCATGATGTCGTCTCCCAATTAAACCAGTTCAACGTGAAGGATGTCGCCCTTCGCTTCTGGGTGTTTTTCTGTAAATGTTGCTGGGCGGTGTTGTTCACGGCCATCGTCAACAAACACAACGTTTTCATCACGGTCATCAGCATTGATGAAGTGTGAGAAGCGCTTAAGTTGAGCTTCATCGTTGATAGTGTCAGTCCACTCACAAGCGAAGTTACCCACGAGGCCAGCCACGTCAGCTTCAAGCTGGTCGTTAATGCCAAGTTTGTTATCAACAATCACTTCACGTAGGTAGTCAACGCCGCCTTCTAGGTTGTCCATCCATACCGAAGTACGTTGTAGTGGTGCAGCCGTGCGGATGTAGAACATCATGAAACGGTCGATGTATTTCAGCAGTGTTTCTTGGTCTAGGTCGCTTGCCAATAAATCTGCGTGACGAGGCTTCATACCACCGTTGCCACACACATACATGTTCCAACCAGCGTCCGTTGCGATAATACCTAAATCTTTACCTTGAGCTTCAGCACACTCACGAGTACAGCCCGACACACCGAACTTCATCTTATGAGGAGTACGGATGCCTTTGTAACGGTTCTCGATCATCACGCCTAGGCCAACTGAATCTTGAACGCCGTAACGACACCAAGTTGAACCTACACATGTCTTAGCCATACGAAGTGCTTTTGCGTAAGCTTGACCCGTTTCGTAACCTGCAGCGATTAACTTCTTCCAGATTGCTGGTAAGTCATCTTTCTGAGCTCCGAATAGACCGATACGTTGTGCACCAGTGATCTTCGTATATAGGTTGTATTCAGCCGCAACATCCGCAAGAACGCTTAGAGCTTGAGGCGTTACTTCGCCACCCGCCATACGAGGGATAACCGAGTAAGTACCATCTTTCTGAATGTTACCTAAGAAGTTGTCGTTGGTATCGTGCAGTTTTACTAGCTCAGGCTTAAGGATGTGGTCACCCCAGCAAGAAGCAAGGATAGAACCCGCTAGAGGCTTACATACTTCACAGCCGTAGCCTTTACCGTATTTCTCAAGTAGCTCGTCGAATGTTTTGATTTCTTCGATACGAATCAGGTGGAAAAGCTCTTGGCGAGAGTAAGCAAAGTGCTCACAAACGTCGTTCTTCACTTCTACACCCGCTTTTGCAAGTTCAGCGTTTAGCACAGAAGTTACAAGTGGAATACAACCACCACAACCTGTACCTGCGCCAGTGACTGCTTTGATATCACCAATGGTATGGTGACCTTCAGCGACCGTTTGAGCGATCTTGCCTTTGGTTACGTCGAAACAAGAACAGATAACGGCAGTTTCCGGTAGTGAATCAGCGCCAAGCGTTGGTTTTTCACCACCAGCGTGTGCTGGAAGAATCAATGCATCTGGGTGTTCTGGTAGGTCAATTTCGTTCAACATAAGTTGAAGAAGGTCACCGTAATCAGAAGTATCGCCAACCATTACTGCGCCAAGCAGTTTCTTGTTGTCTTCAGAAACGATTAAGCGTTTGTAAACTTCTTGCTCTTCGTTTTGGTAAACGTAGCTTTTACAACCAGGAGTACGACCGTTTGCATCACCGATTGAACCTACTTTCACGCCCAGAAGCTTAAGCTTCGCAGACATGTCAGCACCTTCAAATGTGCTTTCGTTACCAACAACGTGGTCAACGGCAACTGTCGCCATCTTGTAACCAGGAGCCACTAGCCCATAGAACGTTTGGTTCCAAGACGCACACTCACCGATTGCGTAGATATCTTTGTCTGTCGTTTGACAGTGATCGTTGATCTCGATACCACCGCGAGGCGCAATACCTAGACCCATTTGACGAGCAAGTTTGTCTTGTGGGCGAATACCAGCAGAGAATACGATGAAATCAGTTTCTAGCTCAGTGCCGTCTGCAAAACGCATCACGTTACGAGCTTCAATGCCTTCAGGAGCAATTTCAAGCGTGTTCTTGCTTGTATGGACATTGACACCCATACGTTCGATCTTTTGACGAAGCTGATTACCACCTGCAAGATCAAGCTGCTCTGCCATAAGCTTTGGAGCAAACTCAACAACGTGAGTGGTTACGCCAAGCGCTTTAAGTGCGCCTGCTGCTTCAAGGCCAAGTAAACCACCACCAACAACAACACCAGATTTAGAATTCTTAGCGGTTGCTTCGATAGCTTTTAAGTCTTCGATAGTACGGTAAACAAAACAGTCTTTACCTTCGTGGCCTTTAATCGGCGGTACGAATGGGAAAGAACCCGTAGCAAGGATAAGCTTGTCGTATTGAATTTCACGACCAGTGCTTGAGTAAACTGTTTTCTTTTCACGGTTAACGTTGATAGCACGTTCGCCGATCAGCATATTGATGCCGTGTTTCTCGTAGAAGCCTTCTTTAACTAAAGAAAGTTCATCTGCAGTGTGGTGTGAAAAGTAAGAAGAAAGGTGAACACGGTCATACGCAACACGTGGTTCTTCACAGAACACCGTAATGTCCATGTTTGCAACATCTGTCTTCTCGACTAAATCTTCGATATAGCGATGGCCTACCATCCCGTTACCGATTACGACTAGCTTCATCTTGCTCATAAGAATTCCTGAAGGTTATATATTTCTTAACTGCACGAATAATGAATTATGAAAGAAAATGAAAATATGATGTAAATCAATTACGAAATCGAACTACCCAAAAGGGGTAGAACAAAAGAGGTAGAAGTGGTCAATTTTGAAGCAAAGCAAACGAATAACCGTAGGTTTGATAGGGTTTAGAGGCGGTTTATATACAATTTCACGCACTACGAGGTGTGTTGTAATATTTCACAATAGACTAGCAATAACGCAAGTAAATGACAATCATTTTCATTTACTGACTTAACACAACGTTAAAACTTACGTTAATTTCCAAATTCATGAAGAACTATGTGCAGTTATGAAAGGGTTTCGCCGAATGAATGATCAAAAAATGAACATTGAATCATAATGTCATCCATTTTATTAAATCCGAATCGTGACAAACAACTCGCAAAATGTCCTTAGATTATTAACGAGCCTTGAAGACAAAGCTTTCCCAGTTATCAAACTGTTAATTTAATTGATCCAGCACATATAGCATTCAGATTCACCGAAACTATATCAAATCAAGCTTTCAACCAAACAGTGAATAAATTAAAATTATTGGAAATAATTCTCATTTGATAGAGCCAACGACTATGCGTGTATTTCTACTGATCTTAACTATCATTGCCACTCCTACACTTGCTGAAACAAAAGTCATCAAACAAGTGATGGACATGAATTCTGAGAACATCGACAAGATGTATCAATTTATTCCTGATTACGTAGAAATCGAACCTGGTGATAAGGTGCTTTTTAAAGGAACCGTTGGCTCTCATACAGCCCATAGTATTCAGGGGATGCTTCCTAACGGCGCTAAACCTCTTATGATATCCGGGTCAAACGCTCAGGAAGTCACTTTTGATAAGCCCGGAGTTTATGGCATAAAATGTAAAGTACATCACCGACACGGAATGGTGGCGCTAGTGGTCGTGGGTGACCCAAGTGTTAACTTAGAAGAAGCTCGCACTGCGGCCAAAAAACGTGTGAGTCGCCGAGCTCAGAAGAAGATGCAAGGCTTGCTCGATCAAGCAGAGCAAAAGGTTCAATAACCTTTGTCCCTACTTTTAAAGCACCGACTCTCCATTTGGTATTGAGATAGGAATGCCTGTCTGAAAACGGTTTTCGGGAGTCAGTAACAATAAACAGCGCCGAATTAGCGCTGTTTATTGTTATCTACTTAGACATGGTCAAATGTTCCGCACTAAACGTACAAACATATCAAACTAGCCACCCCGTTCTGAATGAAACTCCGACAACCACAAACAAAATTGAAATAATGGTCACTGGCACAATGTGCAGTGCCATATCAACCAAGTTGTCCTTCGATAGTTTTGGAATCACACGAAAGCGTGCGTCTAGGGCTAGCAATACCGTCAGAGACAGTAACGTCAATTTAGCGGCAATGCCATGAGCCAGTGGAATCGACATATCAAACCATAAGCTAACGTCTGGCAACATGTGATAAGCGAACATCAACCCTGTCACCACTTGAACTACCAAAGCAGGCATTCCCACCTTTTCGTACCCTTGCTCGAATTCCAATAACATTTCTGGAGATCGGTGTTTCAAGACTTTAGGAAGGATAACGACGCTGAGAATAATGTGCCCTCCCGTCCAAATGGTGGCAGCCAATACATGCAAAACCAATAATACGCCAAACATAAACTTCCCTTACACAATGTTACGTGGTGCAAAGGAGAACCCTTCAAACTCACGCTTATATTTTGATTCACCAATTTTCTTTATTTTGGCGACGCCCATTTTGTAGTTGTAGTTACCACTGATTTGGTCAACTACCCTTGTTGTTAAAGCATTCGCTGGGTTCTTCATGTCCATCATATTGCAATACAACACACCTTTTTTCGTGGCTGAGGTGACAATCGCAACGGCTTTAATCTCCGCGTAATCCAGTTGAATGTGACCATTTTTCATTAAGTTACTAAACTGGAAATCGCCTGACTCGATACCCAGAATCGTATCCTTAAAATTGGCCACCCGCTCCGAATACACCAGTACTTCATCTCCGGCTTCTATGCCCCGTTTTTCCGCATCTTCTGGGTGTACTTCAATCCAGTTTTCAGGCCAACGATGAGTGATGTAAGGCCTGCGCTCGGTATCATCAAACCCTGACTGCCAAATTTCGTTAATACGACCATTCGAAAACCATAACTCGTCCTGTTTTGGGGTAAGCCAAGCGTGGAAATCACTGAACAGATCCCAAGGGTGCTTTTGAAGATTGACCTTCCCCGTCTGACTATTAAATTGAGTGAGCTGTTTACGCATAATATTGGCGCCTTGAGGCCCATCTTGCAGCCCTTTTTCGACCACAACTCATTTCAGTATCATGTAGGCGTTTAGTGCCAATCAGCTTTTTGGTGTCATAGTTATAAAATACAGGGCCTTGGATCCCTTCGGTACCAAATTCGGCGAGCTTTTGATGAAGTGTTTTTCCTTCAGCATGTGCTGCAACTTTGATCATATTGAAATCTTTACGGCTACCGCGACTAAATCGCGATGACTCTTCGGCTACGTCATTCGAGTTTTGCCAATCAAACCCGTCATACCCCATTCGCGAAGCCATTTGAGCAACGATCCACCAGTCTGGCTTAGCCTGACCCGGCGCATCAGCGAACTGTTGGTAAAGGCGCAGCCGACGCTCACCATTAGCGCGTATGAAATCCTCTTCCCCCCAAGTCGCAGCCGGAAAGATGATATCGGCAAACTGTTTCCCTATAGGATCACGTAAGTAAATATCTTGATTGATGACGACCATTCCACCGGAGTCTGCACGCTTTTTGAGTGTATCTATAATGTGCTGTTTATCACGTCGCGTCGCTTGGTGAGGGTTACGTGTCGTTAAGTCAGTGAATTTCTCTTTCAACCCATAGCTGCCACACATAGCTTGAATCCATGTTGTACCAATAACATGTGCCATACGAGTATGTCCGGAATAGAGATATCTATCGGTGTCTATTGAGCGTCTGCGTCTGCCTGCGACTTTTTCAGGTGACTTGTTTCTTGGAAGTTTCCCACCCGCTAACCCACCGCGTTGATGTCCACCAAACCGACCAATGACACGCCCTTCGCGGCCACCAGTACCGATGATCGTTGCAAGGGAGGCGATGGCGTTGGTATTTCCGGTATTGTTCGACCAATAAAAGCCCTTCTCTATACCAATTGATGCTTTAACTCGTTGACCATTCACTGGCATTGCCAACATCTCGGCAGCTTTGTGGATCTTCTCGACGTCGATGCCCGCTATCGACGCGGCATACTCAGGTGCGAACTCTTTCTGCTCTAAATTCCATTGCTTATAATCATCAAAGCCATCGGTTTGGAACTTGCCCCAAGTGGTTCTCCACTGCCAAGGTGTGTTACGTGTACCTTGGCCAAAGCCAGAGCTTGATTCCCACTTATTATTGACCCAGTTTTCAATCCATTCATTGTCTTGCCATCCTTGCTCTAAGATCACCCGAGCAATTGCGCCAATCACAAGATTATCGCTGCCGGGATTAATATCGAGGTGCAATCCTCCTTGAGCTTTAAGCCACGCTATTCCAGCGGTTTCACGAGGGTTCAAAATTACGGTTTTCATTCCACGATGCACCGCAGGCATAATGAACTGCGTAAAAATGATGGTTTTGGTCTCATAAGGATCCGTTCCGCAGATCATCAAAGTGTCTGCCGCGCCCCAGTCATCATAACTTGGAGCAAAATTATCAAAACCCGCATCTCGAAAACCTGGGGTTGCAGTGACATCTGACGGCGTGTCATGAAACGAAAAATTCGCGGTATTGACATGACGCAATGCATACTTTGTTATTGCATAGGTGTTTTCAATATACTGATAAGAATAGGTTTTTACGCAGTAACTGTTCGAACCGTGCGTATCAATCACGTGACGACCAACGTGGGCCGCTATATCCAGCGCAAAATCCCATTCTACAGGTTGTAACTGACCGTTAATTCGAACAAGTGGTTGTTTCAATCGATCTTTTGTTGGTGTTTCTGGGTTATAGAGCTTTCTTGCGAGCAGTCCACCACGAACCGAAGAATCACCGCCTTTATTGACGACTTGTATGTCTTTGTCTGCCACTACAACCACATGATGTGGTTTGCCATTATGCGAAACAATATTATGTTGCTGTGGCGAAACCCAAGCTTGTAATGCATGAACCGGGAAGTCGACAGCAAACGCATTTTCGTTAGCGCGAGCTCCACCTGAAGGGCTATTCACAGGCCAACGGTAAACCTTATAACCGCACGCAACGATACAATAATCACAGGCTGTTGTGATAACTTCAGCATGAACAGGAGGCAGTAAAGTATTTGTCGGTTGAAGGTACTGACGGTTTAAAGGAGATTGATTGCTTGAAGAAGATTCACTCATTAAACTACCTCCACATCGATCAGGTTTTCCATGCGACCAAAGATCAACCCCATAACGCCAACTGCATAGATGTCGTCACCTTCGAGCTCGAGCAGTACTTGAGGTAAGCTCTCAAAGGCTTGACCAGACACCATAATTCCATGGCGACGCAAATCAAATGTAGATAGGTGGAATGGGCACTGCCCGACAATGCGATGCTCTCCTGTTGCTTTATAAGCTCCGGTTAAAGGCCCACCTTGATGAGTACACGTCATCGAGTACGCCACAATATCGCGCTGTAACCCTATCCCACCGCCACATTCGATGTCGGATTTAACCAGCATCGCAATCGAGTTTTTTCCTTCATCTGGATATTGAAAATGAACCGGAATGTGGTTGATGAGTTGACTTAACTTTGCGATTTTCTTACGCGGGTAACCGACAACACGACCTTCAACTTGAGTTTCAGAATCAGTCCCTGCAAATAAGGTAAGAGGAACGATAGATACGGCAGTAGCCGCACCGGAATAAAGTAAAAAATCACGTCGTGACATCATGCATTTGTTGTGTCGTTTACTCGAATTTTGCTCTGAGTTGGCGATCATTTTTCTGCTCCAGCAAGTTCTTCTTTAGTAAATAGCGGTTGGTATTCTGGAATGGTTGGCTCTTCAATAAAAATCTGCTCACCTGAAAATGCTTCTACAAAGCTCAGTAAGTTCTTTTTATCTTGTTCCGTTAAACCAAGAGGTTGAATCAAAGCAGATTTGGTCTGAGGGTATCCAGTAGTGCGCCCATCATCTGCCACGCCACCTCGGTCGTAGAAATCAATCACCGCTTCTAAAGTTGGAATAGTGCCATTGTGCATATAGGGCGCAGTGTATTTTGTATAACGTAGGCTCGGTGTGCGGAACTTACCTAACATCTCTTTACGTTTAGCACGAAAGTAAGCACCGGGATCGGCCTTTGTGGTGCGGTACATCTCTTCGGTGACACCTTTAGAATAAAGCTCAAATCTAAATGTTATCTGCGCTAATCCATCATCATTCCACCAAGGGCTTGGCGGCACGCCAATGTTGTAGAATTTCTGGTCAGATGCCAAAGCCCCGTTGTGACAAGCAATGCAATTCGCTTTACCCTCAAACAGTGCTTTACCCTTCAATTGGGACTCAGACAAAGCGGTTTTGTCACCGAGTAAATAGTTGTCTATTGGTGTGTCACGTTGAATCATCGTGCGTTCAAACGCGGCTATAGCGCGCCAAGCGTTATGTATTTTCGGAGTATCATCACCAAACACTCGCTTAAAGCGTTCAACATACTCAGGTACTAAGGCTAAGCGCGCTTCCATGATGTCATCTTCACCATTACCCGCGACCGCGCCCTTCGCTGCATCTTTGGCTTGCGCTTCCAATGACATAGCGCTGCCCGCCCAGAAAAATTTGTCATAATAAGCCGCATTAATAATCGTTTGGCTATTGCGCCAATGTACCGTACCCGGATATCCCATAGATAAGTCATCAGGGAAACCCCAGCCCTGAGATTGAATATGGCAACCAGCACATGGACTAGTCGTATCACCGCTGAGTCGTCCGTCATAAAATAAGATCTTTCCTAACTCTATTTTTTCAGGCGTTTGTTTATTATCCGCTGGTACAGGTACCCCCCCGAGAGGTTCAAGCTGTGCCTTTGCATAAACAACATTAGGAAGCCCCGCCATCCCAATAAGAATAAAGATTGCCGTCTTTAATACAGAGCGCTTAGTTACGAGCATTTGACCAATCCTCCGTGTATTCGTAGCCGAAGTCATAGTCTAACCATTCGTATTCTTCGCCTATAAGGGCGTCTCCAGATAACGATTCCAGAAAGGCCACCAGCGCCTTTTTCTCTTTTCCCGTTAAAGAAAGCGTGGTGAGTCGAGAGTCTTTATTTGAGTCTTCGCCACCGCCTTGATTATAAAACTCAACCACATTTTCAAGCGTAGCCAGCATACCATTGTGCATATACGGTGCAGTTTGAGTCAGCTCTCGCAGCGTTGGCGTAATGAACTTACCGCGATCACTACCATCCGCTTTATGAGTTTGAACATGTGCACCAACATCACGCTTTAACGTCAAGTAATCTTGCACACCCATAAACATGTTGTAGGCAAGGAAAGATTGATGCCGCATTGGGTCTAAAAATATCTCATGATTTTCTGGCACTCCGGTATTGTGTGCCTTTCCATCCGTAAATAGAGCGCCACTATGGCATTGGCTGCACCCCGCTTTGCCTGTGAACAGCTTTTCTCCCTGGCTCGCTAAGTCGCTAAGCTCACCCTCGTCAAAAGGGACGTTTTTCGAAGTCAATGTTTTTAGGTATTCAGGCAGAACTTTACGTACTCCGCCATTTGACGGTTCCCCTAGATTAGCCGCTTTAAACATCTCGACGTATATTGGGTCTTGTTTGAGGCGTTCCTGCATCAAACGCATGTCCATATTCATCAGCCAGTCTTCAGTGATATTCTCCCGCACCACATCGTTTAGATTGGTGCCAATACGACCATCGTGAAACCACACCTCTTTATAGGCTGCATTAATAAGTGTTGGAGCATTGCGAAATCCATCACTCCCCGTATACGCAGGGCTTAACGGTTCAGGATAAGAAAAGCCATTCGCCGGAATATGGCAACTGGAACACGATATCGAGTCATCCCCGGACAAGCGCGTATCAAAAAACAGTCGTTTACCGAGTTCTGCTTGAGCTGGATCGATATCTAAAGGAGGCAAAGCAGCATGTAAATTCATCGTAAAAAAGGAGCACAATACTACGCAGACTTTTCGAGCGAAGCTTTGAAGTGTGGACTGTGCTCGTAAAACACTCATTGGCATTCCTTTTTAAGGATTATTATCAATGAAGCCTATTATTAACACGTGAAACATTAAAGATATGATTAGGATCATACAATTCGGAATGATAAGAGTTATTATTCAAACTTGTTAGTTCAGTGGTACTAAAACCTATGTCTCTCGATAAATTCCTTCTCTGTGTCGAACATACCTATCTTGCTGGGAACGTATCCGATCAAATTCTAGCAACTCAGTTTCTCGCTCAATTTTCGCAAACTAAACACCTCTTGCTTACAGGTTTAGAATCCAACGTTGTAGATGTTGTTATCACAAGCCTAGAATGTTTAGCTCAAGACAAGCATGCTCCTATCAAAGACATCATCCACTGCTTTCAAGAGTGGGATGACAGCGAAGTAAAACTAGCCGCATTGAATGCTATTGAGCACAACAACGATTCAGAACAAGCGAAGGGATTATTGATAGACGTCGTTTGTGACGATATCGATTACTGGGAAGGTGAATGGAATGATGGTGATGATATCCGTTTGAATGCTGCACGTATTTTGGATAACCATGAACTTAATTTAGATTACATTCAAGCGAGTCGTTTACTGCCCCTGCTTCGAAGTGACCCTGAGCCTGATGTTCAGGTCAAACTAGTCTCAGTGCTATCGCGTCACTCACCGGCACTACTTAAAGAGAACTTTGCAGTAACGCGCACAAACGATATGCGTATGTTATTGAAAAGCACACCGGATAAAATAACGTTATTCAAAGCCACGCAACACCAAGATCTACGTTGCCAGCAAATCGCCTTTCAACGCCTGTCTCAAATGAACAGTCGTGAGTATTTACAAATGTTTTTAACTGGCCTTTCGCACTTAGACGCACTGATAAGACAAACATCTCTCAGTACATTGGAAAAATGGAATTACCAAGTCGACATTAAGCACCTTTGTCAGAACGACTTATTACAAGAAATTCCAATCGATATCCTTTCGGCACTGCTTAGCGACAATCACAAGCAACAACTCGTGAATCAATGGCAAGATAAACGGCACCCCTCTCATTCAATAACGGCGATACTTCAATTAATTTCGAGCTTAAACCCGCAGAGTAAACAAGCCCAATTTAACCGCTTTATGCCCGTCTTTTATGAGAAGTTTTCGAGCTTAGACGAAGCAACTCAACTTGATTGCTTGAATGTTTTACTAAGTGACATATCACAAACCCTAAGCCTTGCCTTTATTCGTCAGCAACTGCAATCGGGCACTTGCAGTAATTCAGTGAGGCGACAACTCATTGAGCACCTATCTCAAACTCTAGCACCGAGTTCTCAGGGCTATCTAAAAGAGCTCATTGTCGACTTACCTGCAATTATTACAACCAATCAAACAGAAAGAGAAACGGCGACAACAGAATTACCACATAGAGAACTTGACGGTCCGAATGATGACTCTAGTGCCACACAGCCTCCTATCACTTCCACGCTTGATTCGTTGAGGCAATCAGCGCGTTCAAAACCTTCAGTAAGACATGCTCGAACCAAACGAGTTGCAATCGAAAGCTTGTCAAACCTAGCGTTAGCGATTGAATACTGTCAAGACAAGCAATATCTAGTGGAGCTTTGCTCTACTGACAAACTTACTAGCCTATCCAACGCTGAATTTCACGCGCTAGTCATTGCTTTGCGTTGTCATCATATCAACTTGACCGACGTTGAGACGCCCTACTTCAACCAATCGGTATTAGATCTAGTCTTGAATGATGATTGTTCCAACCTCGAAAGTATCATCGATTGGCTTGGTACTCTCTGGATCGATCAACACCGTTTACAACTAATAGCCTCTGAAAGCCTCCCTCTACAAGTCTGTTTAGTGCGATATATCACTGACGAAACAGAATTACTCGGACTACTAAAGCACCCTTATATTGGTATCCAAATCGCGGCGCTGAAGCAATTAAAACAGTCTGGTGGTTGTTCACATGAAGAGCTAGTTAGCTTGATCTTAGAAGAGCCAGTACTTTATCCTCAAATCTCTCTTTTTGATGCTAATACAGTCTACAACGTACTTGCTGAGAAAATCCAAGGTTCACCGTCAATAGCTCTACAAGCTGCCCTTGCGTTTCTTTGTACACAAAATATGCAAATCACATAACCTATTAGCACTAATAATCGACCCATTTAAGGTTTGACACACTATTTTTCGATTGGTCGGCAGGTTAAAACAACAGAGCCAACGGATCACGGGCATTGTAAGACATTGTATGGGTATGTATTACGGCAACTGCAATCACCCAATATCACGCGACATCTCGGTATATTAGCACCACGTTCTAAATCATAAGATGTGTACCATGAAAGTGTTATCTTTAACTGCGTTCGCTGCCACTGTTCTTCTTGTCGGTTGTAATAGTTCAAACCAAAGCAAGCCTGTGGCAAGCCAAGAAAATGTCAAACCATCCGTTGTTCACGGGATCACAATAGAAGCGGTCCCTTCTCAGTTCTCTGCGTATTCCAAAGCAGGTTATAACCGACATGTCGCGGTCAATGCCCCTAATGGCAAATCTATCCATATTCTAATTATGGATCGCCTGAGCGATTATCAGATAGTCAAAGCAGTCAATGTTCTCAATCACTTTCTAACCCCCGTTGATGGCACTAAATACGGGAGCTCTGACTCAAAACGCGATATTGCAAATGCTATGGCGAACAATGGCGCAATATTGAAACTAATGAATTATCACGATGAGCCCCAATATAACGACGATTTGGATGGCCAACCCTTGTTCGAAGAGGAAATTCAAGTAGAAGGCGGGGAATGGTACGTTCGACAGGATTATGAAGAGCATCGCGATGCGTCTTACGAAGAAATTCTCCACCTAGTCCATGACTATGGTATTGGTGTTCTTAACTCCCCTCAAAGTGGCGAATCGGCATTACCTTTATTTCAAAAAGAGCTGAATACAATACAGACTCAGGCTTTACATAATGCCTATACACCTCCAGTTGACACTTTGGAAGAGTGGCAAGAAGAAGTCAGTGTTGACCAAGAGTACTTTGCAGCAGTCATTGATAGCTATTACGGGCTTTGGGGGGCGTATAGTGGCGAAGGTATGTGGGGGTTATACAAAGTTAAAACTCGCGACGACTTTTCTACAAGAGATCCTAACGGGCAATATATTACTGAACAGATTTTCTCTCCAACACTGGCTTACGACGCATACATTGCTGATACATTCACCGGCACTTTTAAAATGCAATATGACCCAGCAACGCCCTACACTCATCACTCTCAATATCTGACGAAACTAACGCTATCGGGCAAGAATAACGCAAATATTGAGATCAATGGATATGATAATAAGGTAACCGGAAATTTAGGTGTTAATACGGTTGTAGTACATGGTCCTAAAAGTGAATACCAAATCCACAATCTTGGGGGCGGTAAATTTCAGCTCAATGACACCGTTACTTCGCGCGATGGCTTGAATACCCTATCAAGCATTGAACAAGTGCAGTTCACTGATCAGCGTTGGACTCTTTGACTAGCAACTTTCTCTTTGATTCAGCTCTAAATGTGCTAACCTTTCGAAGGTAATGAATGGGTTTTACGGGCGTTCTTCTATCTGAAAAGGTAAAAGAAAAGCATTCAAAAACCAAAACCACTTTCCTGCAGACGTAAAAAAGCCCGACCATTTCTGATCGGGCTTTCTAAATAATGGAGGCGCCTCCCGGAGTCGAACCGAGGTCCACGGATTTGCAATCCGCTGCATAGCCACTCTGCCAAGGCGCCTTCAATAGTGTTTTAAGAGAACAACTCTTTTGAACATTACCAAACAAGGTAACAATCAAATAGATGGTGCCCCGGGCCGGACTTGAACCGGCACAGCGCGAACGCCGAGGGATTTTAAATCCCTTGTGTCTACCAATTCCACCACCAGGGCACGCAATTCTTTATTGCGATGCC